>JAGGAA010000002.1 GCA_017889675.1 Bacillota bacterium
CAATAAGTTCCATGCCTTCTTCCATAATGGTCTGGTCAGCAGTAAAGTTAGTGTCAAGAACCTTAAACCCAGCCTGCTTCATTGCTCCATACATTTTTTCAGTTACCAGACTGCCGGGTTCCATTCCGAACTCCTCACCGATAGCAACGCGAACTGCCGGAGCAATTGTAGCAACAACTGTCAGTTTCTTGTTCTTGAGCTTGTCAATAACTTGATCCACTACGTCGACCGTGTCTTTAGGAGCCCCGAATGGACAGTTAATAAGGCATTGACCGCAAGAAATACATTTCTCACTGTTGATTTTGTGAACGGCACCATACTTGCCCTCAATCGCATCTGTTGGACAAAATGCCTTACACGAATCACAGCCCTTGCATGTCTTGCTGTCAATCTCGATAATACGGGTTACCTCCTGTGATTGAAAACCTTTCAAGACAAAACCTCCTCACCCATGAAAATTAAATAGTATGCCAATGTGCAGCAACCACCATTGTGAAAATTGGAACATTTGAAACCTGTGATACTCTAGAGATAAATGAATGCCATGTTTTAACTGTAATTTAAATTGTGAGACTTGTCAATAATATTGAAATAGTCTGAACAAGTTATTTATTTCACTTTCGTCCTTTTTTTAAGGAAAAGTTTAAAAATCTATCAATTCATGCATACTATTACCAAAGGTTTTACCTTAGGAGGTAGCATTATGAAGCATGATGTCATGGATATCCTCGACATAGCTGGTCAGCTTGCCGACCTTAAATCGATTGACTCCAAAAATACATTAGCCATTGCCGTGCTGATAGAACTTCTCATCGATAAAGGACTCTTCACCAGACAGGAATTCGCTCAAAAAGCCCAAGAGCTGGAATCAGCCTCCCTGGCTGAGATAATTATGAAACGACGGTCAGAATTACGAACACTTCGAAATGATAGTAAATCAATCTAAAAATAGCTGGAAGATAACTTCCAGCTATTTTTTTACTAACCTAAAATTCCGGTTCAATTAACCCATAGCGACCATCTTTACGGCGGTACACCACATTAACTTCCTCGGTGTCAGCATTAGCAAAAACATAAAAGTCGTGATTGATAAGGTTCATCTGCATAACAGCCTCATCAACAGCCATTGGTTTAATGGCAAACCGCTTAGTTTTTACAATGTCAAACTCATCATCACCAAGAGTCGGCGCACTAGCCAACGTGGCGGTCGGGATTAATTCAGTCTTAAAGCTGCCACTTTTTAATTTACGAGACAGTTTAGTTTTATATTTTTCAATTTGCTTTTCCAGTTTTTCAATAACCAAATCAATGGAAGTGTACATATCTGGCGTCGCTTCTTCACCCCGAAGAAGAATTCCATTAATAGGCACAGTGACCTCAACAATATGACGGCCTTTGTTAACAATGAGGATTGCAGTAATTTCACCCATGCTTGCACCATCAAAATACTTCGTGATTTTGCCGACACGCTTGGTGACATAATCTTTTAGTGCTGGTGTAATATCAATGTTTTTTCCTCGTACTGTAATTGCCATATTACCCATCCCCTTTCCTGGTTCCTATATAGTTATTATTCCCTATCAATTCAAAAAGTCCTGTCCAAAAATTCAAATTTCTTTTTATTTTTCTGCGTTTTTTTACATAAAAAGACGGCTTGCGCCGAGTCGCTTATTGACGACAGCACACGCCGATGTTATTCTTTTATACTTCCATCTGGATAAAGAAAACACGGCTTGCGCCGAGCCTTTGGCGAAAGCGAAAGCCGATGTTGCCCTTATCCTGCTTTTAAGAAAGTTTTATACTTTCTGTTAGGGTAAATCAAAACCCGACGAAAATTCATCGCCGGGTATTTATGTTGATATATCCTAGTTAGCCTTATAGACGTTGCTGGCTTGTGGTCCACGAGCGCCTTCAACGATTTCAAATTCAACTTGTTGGCCTTCATTTAAGGTTTTGAAACCTTCATCTTGAATAGCCGAGAAGTGTACGAATACGTCGCCGCCATCTTCTCTCTCAATGAATCCGTAACCTTTTTCTGCACTAAACCATTTAACTTTACCAATCATGTGAAACTCCTCCTAAGATTGAACTACAGACTGCTATTTCACAGCCACAAGAGGAAGTATAACACAAAATGGCAGCACTGTCAATTTATAATATTTTCGAAAGAAAAGCCTTCGTACGTTCTTCCTTGGCGTTCAAGAACACATCATCAGGCAAGCCTTCTTCTACAATGCGGCCTTCGTCCATAAAAATAACCCTGTCACCCACTTCACGGGCAAACCCCATCTCATGAGTAACTACAGCCATAGTCATCCCCTCATTGGCCAACGTCTTCATAACATCCAGTACTTCCTTAATCATCTCAGGATCAAGTGCCGAGGTCGGCTCGTCAAATAGCATAACCTTAGGTTTCATAGCAAGCGCCCGGGCAATCGCTACCCGTTGCTGCTGACCACCAGATAATTGTTCCGGATAGGCATTCGCCTTATCTGACAATCCTACCTTTTCCAATAAAACAAGCGCTACCTGCTCGGCCTCCGCCCGCTGCATTCCACGAACCTTAACCGGCGCAAGGGCAATATTTTGCAGCACAGTCATATGGGGAAACAAATTAAAGCGCTGAAAAACCATTCCCACTTCTTCGCGTACCTTATTAATATTCGCTTCACTGGTAAGGGGAATACCATCCACAACAATTTCGCCTTCAGTAGGCTGTTCAAGATAGTTAATACACCGGAGCAGCGTGCTCTTGCCAGAACCGCTCGGGCCAATGATAACAACAACCTCTTGTTCAGCGATATGGGCACTAACATCTTTTAATACATGTAAATTACCAAATTTTTTGTGAAGATTCTTAATGCTTATCATCAGTCTTGTACCTCCGCTCAAGATAATCCACAAAGCGGGATATCGTAAAAGTCATCACAAGGTAAATAAAGGCCACTGTGATCCAAATCTCAAACGAACCATAGGTACGGGCAATAATTAGTTGTCCGCGCCGTGTAAGCTCTTCAAAGCCGATTACCGACACCAGCGAGGAATCTTTAAGCATGGCAATAAATTCGTTACCCAATGGTGGAATAATGCGTTTAAAAGCTTGGGGTAAAATTATGTAACGCATCGTCTGCCCCCAGGTCATCCCCAGCGACCGTCCAGCCTCCATCTGTCCTTTGTCAATGGACTGAATGCCCCCGCGAAAAATCTCGGCCACATAAGCACCACTGTTAACACTACAAGCAGTAATTGCTGCAATAAACGGGTCAATCCGCTGCCCAACGATAAGCGGTAACGCAAAATAAATGAGGAAAATCTGCACCAAAAGCGGTGTACCCCGGATAAAGTCCACATATACAGCTGC
The DNA here is from genome assembly GCA_017889675.1 of Bacillota bacterium. Classification (GTDB taxonomy): domain Bacteria; phylum Bacillota; class Negativicutes; order Sporomusales; family Sporomusaceae; genus Sporomusa. Next base: position 3,362 of record JAGGAA010000002.1, read on the forward strand.
CAGCATCTTAACCGGCCATATTGTCGCTAGCCGTGCAATCCCAACAAACATACCTATTAAAAGACCAAAACCAACACTAAGCACCGTAATTTGCACAGTAACGCCTGCGCCCATAAGCAGCAATGGAAACGACTGAATGATTAACTCAAAATCAAAATTCAAATTCCTCACCCTTACTAAAATTATATAAGGCGGATAAAATCACATGTCAATTATATGCGGACAGACCATAGGTGTCAATAAATAAAGAGCAAAAAAAGCGGCGCGATTTCCGCGCCATTACTGTCAAATCTATTGGGGAGGCTTCTTGCCAAACCACTTGACATAAATTTTTTCATACTCGCCATTTTTCTTAAGTTCATCCATGGCTTTGTTGATTTTATCAGTCAACTCGGTGTTTTTCTTGGCAACAGCAATTCCATACTCCTCAGAGTTAAGCGGTTCGCCTACAATCTTGGCATCTTTACTGCCAGCCTGAGCAATGTAATATTCGTTAACAGGCAAATCATTAACAACGGCATCAACGCCGCCACTGTTAAGCTCAATAAATGCCTCCGGCGCGTTATTAAACTCCCGCACTTTGACGTCTTTAATCTTTTTAGCTTCGCTGGCACCAGTAGTCCCGATTTGCACAGCAATCCGTTTGCCTTCCAGATCTTTAAAAGTCTTTAATGTGTTGTTATCGGCTTTGACAACCATGGACAAACCCGACTTATAATATGGCTTGGAAAAGTTAACCTTTTTCGCCCGTTCATCAGTAATGGTCATACCAGAGATCGCCGCATCAATATTGCCAGCTTCCAACGCCGGAATCAGGCCATCAAAGCCCATACTTTGCACCTGGACTTCTACCCCCATCTGCTTGCCGACAGCCTTGATCAGATCCATATCAAAACCAACATAGTCTTTAGTCTTTTCATCCTGGAATTCAAACGGTGCAAACGTGGTTTCAGAACCAACCTTAAGCACCTTGCCTTTACCCTGATCAGCCTGTTTTGCTGACTGTTGACCACCACAGCCTGCCAACCCAAATACCAATACAAACATAGCAACCACCGATAAAGCAATCAGTTTTTTTGACACCTATGTACCCCTCCCTTTAATCAGTAAAAACTTCTTCGTAAATAATTATACGAGTATGTGCATAATTAAACAAGCGGTTTAAAATGTATACATTTTAAACCGCAAGCAAAAACCCGGAATATAAATATCCCGGGTAGGTTTGTCTCATTTTATTATATATATTATTGCTCTTTTTTAGCGATAAAGCAGTCACGGCAATAAATAGGACGATCATTGCGAGGTTTAAATGGCACTTGAGTAACTGCACCACATTCGGCACATATTGCCTCATGCATTTCCCGTGGGGTTGTCTGCGCGTCGCCGCCATCACGACTGCGTCTTCTGTTACCCCGACATTCACGACAACGAGCAGGTTCATTTTCAAAACCTTTTTCTGCGTAAAACTCCTGTTCCCCTGCTGTAAAAACAAAATCTTTTCCACAGTCCTTACACTTAAGAGTTTTGTCCTGAAAAGCCATTAATGAAATCCCCTCACCTTAAGAAATTAAAAACCACTGCTTAGCCGACCTGGTCTTTGACCCCACACTCGCCTGCTGGAAGGGTCGCTACTAAGAAATCAATCTCCTCACTACTGCTTCTCTCGATCAATATATATGTATCATTTTCTGGATCGGCAGGACTTACCTCTAAGCCGCACCATGCTCAAAGCCGCTTTGGGCTTCTTACGTGGGTCGTTTCGCCTGCGACTGGCATCGACTTTCAACCACAGACCTAAGCAAATTGGTTCTTATATTAAATTATAGGAGTGCATAAGGAAAAAAGCAAGCACATATTTTTTGGATAATCGCAAATTGGTTAAATATTCCTATTTTGCATCATATACAACACAGCTTCCTCGCAAGGCTTTTAGTGACTATGCGAACGTGTTATGCTATAATAAAATAATGATGTACCATGGTGCGAAAGGGTGGTGTGGCAATGGAAAAAATCCTCCAACAAATCCTCGACGGGCAGCAGGAACTGTTCAACGTCCAGGAGCAATTGCTTAAAGGCCAGGATCAACTATTCAAAGTCCAGGAGCAACTGCTTAAAGGCCAGGATCAACTATTCAAAGTTCAGGAGCAACTGCTCAAAGGCCAAGAGCAACTATTCAAAGGCCAAGAGCAACTATTCAAAGGCCAAGAGCAATTATTCAAAGGCCAAGAACAATTATTCAAAAGTCAAGAGCAACTGTGTACTAGGATCGATAAGCTTGAAGAAAAAGTAGATGGCATAGCAATTACTCTCCAAGAAAATGTGGATATGACCAAGGGATTAAAACACTGGACAGAGGAACTTGATGCCCAAGTTCAGAGTCTGGGACATGCCACGGCCAAGCTAGAAGGGAAAGTCAATCAGGTTGATGAGAAAGTGGACACCCTTGCCGACCGAATGGACAGCTTAGAACGAAAAGCAACCCGTATTGATGCCAATGTATATTCAATGGCTGGCGATGTATCATTCCTACTGCGCAAAGCCAGCGAACATGACGAAGTTATGCGGCATCTAACCCGGGCAAAATAGATAAGCAAAGCGCGAAATACGTAAAGCATTATAACCAGCCTAACAAGCTGGTTTTTTTGTTACCCCTTTAACCTTGAACCCGCAGACATCAGAGACGGCAGGGTCAGGTTTGACTTAGCTTATCATGATCTCGGCACAATCACAGAAGCCACCTTTTTAACAGCAGAAAACGCCTGGCGTTACCGGAGTATATTGCGTTTTTTTACGTCCAGCACGAAAAATTAAAGCATTGCCTATATCCGGAAGATATTTATTCCTATCTAAAACAAGATCCATATTTTATTGATTGAAACAGCGGTAAATGCTATTGCCCGCCGTAGAACTGAAATCGACAGCCTGGAAAACCAAATTACCCTACTCGAACATGAGAGAACCTTTACCCGCCAACTGTGCAACTGCTGGCAACAGGTGAACATGTATATTGTTCAAGATATTCTTTATACCTGCCCCCTTCATTCCCAGTCGAAATAAGTCGATATACGCAATAATGCTAAAGATCCGATTAATGAAGAAGAAAAATCAGTAAGGATAGTAAAGAACGCTCAAAATCAGTTGATGTGCTAATTTAAGTTAACAACCACTTCCGCTTGGCTAAGGGTTCTGCTGGCGGCATAAACAGCTAAGGCCCGCATTGCCTTTAACTTGACCTCCATTTTATCTAGGGCCTCCAGACGGCGCTGAGCCCAGGTCAGGTGTTCCTGGCGTGTCTGATTGTAAAATTGGCCCATGCGCTTCCCATCCCCCATTAGGTGTTATTATTCACCTGAGCACTTGACCTCTTGCCTTCATCATCTGTTATTCTAATTTTACCAGCCGTTGTTCCATGTCCATCTGCCATTTAGCTAATAAAACTTGATAATGAAGAATACGCTCATAAATTGCAATAGCAAGCGGTTCATTATAAGTATGAACTGTCAAATTGCGGTCATCGGCCATTTTCAAAGCTAGCACAGTTTCCGATTCTTTAAATAATCCTATCTCACGGCAAGTACGAATCACTGCCTTAGGTGAAGCCAAATCAATTCCTTCTGCCACAAACAAATAGGCTTGAGCTGCCTTCCAAACAGCTTCAAATGTAAATTCAAAGCGCTGAATAATTGCATCTCTTTCCAAATCGCTGGGATTTGGCAATTGCACAGCCTCCTGTAAACGCGAAATTGCCCGGGCAGCAACCGCTAATCTTTCTCTTAGCCTTTCCATACTATACCTTCTTTCCTCACTTTGGCCACAAGTACTTTTGCTGCTTCCGCCAAATCAACTACATCGACACGATAAGGAACCGTAGATTCTTCAAGCGCCTCACGCAACCGGGTTAAATTTTCTACATGTACCCCGCCTACACTATCCACAGCAATATCAATATCAGAAGATATGTGCTCTTCGCCCCGCGCCCATGAACCAAACAAATACACTTTGACAGGCTCATCACCAATTTCAGCCAACACAACTTGCCTGACCATATCCAAAATCTGCTGACGCGCGATGCTTCCCATAGCGACCTCCTCTAATAAAAGATTCATTGACACAATGCACCCGTTCTCTTTGTTTCTGTATTACCTATTATACCAACCCTGCTGCTAAAATAACAGCTAACTGCTTCGACTAAAGCAAAAAGCCGCAGTTGCCTGCAGCTAAGTTTAGTCTCCAAGGAGGGGTTTTGAAACTAATCTAAAGTGCTACGATCACTATTAAACCGGCCTTTAAAGTCTATCGTTCTACATTTTTCCATTGGCAATTTAACACTTACACCTTCCGCAGCCGATTTGTAGATAGCAAGTACAAGCTCTAACGCGCTTCTTCCATCTTCTGCTGAAACATAAGGCTGTCTATTGTCGTTAATTGCTTCAATAACATCGGCATAAAGTGGTATGTGCCCAAATCCATACACATTGGGAGGATTATCGTGATACTTTACCTTTACTTCATCCGGATCATCCAGCAAATCAGAAAACCGCCACTCTTCAATAAGATTCACAGATTGTCCTCCAGCTTTGACAGTCCCTTTTTCTCCAAAAATGCAAAGGGTTTCCTCAAGATTTTGAGGATAAACATTTGTTGTTCCTTCAACAATACCATAACTGCCATTCTTAAATCTTATTAATGCTATACCTAAGTCTTCAGTATCAATATAATCATGATTAAGCTTATCGGTCATACCAACAACTTCTATTATCTCATCACCCATCATCCACCTAAGAAGGTCAATATTATGAATGCATTGATTCATCAAAGCTCCGCCATCTTGTTCCCATGTTCCCCGCCATTTAGCACGTGCATAATATTCGTAACCACGGTTCCAACGTATCTGTGCCACACCATAAAACAACCTTCCAAAACGCTTCTTATCAACAGCTTCCCGGATTTTCAGAATTGATTTATTAAAACGATTTTGATGACAGGCACAGACCTTCACACCTTTATCGTTAGCTTTTGCAATTATTTCGTCAGCTTCTTCAAGTGAAAGGGTTATAGGCTTCTCTATGATGAGGTTACATCCAGTCTCAATACAATCCAAAGCAATCTGGCCATGTTTACCACTCTCAGTACAAATGGCAACTATATTAGGTCTTTCCTTTGCAAGCATACCTTTGTAATTAGTGTATGTAGGCGTCAATTCAGAAAGATTGAATTTCAATATTTTATCTTCCATATTTTTAGGTTCTAGGTCACACAAAGCAACAATTTCAAGATTATTTTTCATAGCCGCTGCTATATGATTTGGTGAAATTCTCCCGCATCCGATTAATGCATATCTAAGATTCATGGTATTCCCTCCTTGAACTAAAGCCTTTCAATGTTATCACGCAGCATAACCTCTTTAAATGCGTTTTTAGTATCAAAAACCATTCTCGCATGCTGCGCAATCCATTCATAATTAAACCCACTATGCATAGTCGTTAAAATGACTAAATCAGCCTCAGTCAAGGCTTGTTCGGTTAACTCAACTGAAATATATTCCTTACTTTTGTACCTGAACTGCGGCACAAATGGATCATGATACACCAAATCAGCGCCATACTTCTCTAATTGCGTAATAACATCTAAAGCTGGTGATTGCCGCACATCGTCAATATCCTGCTTGTAAGCCACGCCTAACAACAGAATCTTAGCTCCCTGCATGGCTTTGCCAAACCGGTTTAACAGCTTCATGCTGCGTTCCATTACAAATTCCGGCATATAGTTATTAATCTCGCCAGCTGTCTCAATCAAGCGGGTATGGTAATTGAATTCTCGTGCCTTCCAGGTCAGGTAGAAGGGATCAATAGGAATACAGTGTCCGCCAACACCAGGTCCGGGGTAAAAGGCCATAAAGCCATAAGGCTTAGTCTTGGCAGCATCAATGACTTCCCAAACGTCAATTCCCATTTTGTCGCAAAGAATAGCCATCTCATTAGCCAAACCTATATTAATATTACGGAAAGTATTTTCCAGAATCTTTTCCATCTCAGCTACCGCCGGGCTGGATACCCGATGTACCTCACCCTCAAGAATATGCTCATACATAGCGGCTGCTACCTCTGAACAGTCAGGCGTAATCCCGCCAACTACTTTGGGCGTATTTTTGGTATTATAAAATTTATTCCCTGGATCCACCCGTTCTGGCGAAAAAGCTAAATAAAAATCTTTCCCTGCCGTCAAACCGCTTCCCTCCAGAATCGGCTTGACCACCTCTTCCGTTGTCCCGGGATAGGTAGTACTTTCTAATACAACAAGCATTCCAGGATGCAAATACTTAGCAATTTCCTTTGCTGAATTCACGACATAAGAAACATCTGGCTGTTGGTACAAATCGAGCGGCGTCGGTACGCATATAGCCACACAATCTACATCTTTAATAAAAGAATAATCCACTGTCGCCTTAAGTTTGCCACTACTCACCATATTTGTTAAATCTTCAGGTACAATATCACCAATATAGTTTTCACCAGCATTAACCATGGCGACTTTTTGTTCTTGAACATCAAAGCCGATTGTCGTATAACCAGCCTTGGCCTTTTCCACCGCCAACGGCAAACCAACATAACCGAGGCCGACAACTCCCAATACTACCTGGCGGTTTTTTATTTTATTCAAAAGCATTTGCTTCATATCGTCACACTTCTTTCACTTGATCTTGTTGCTTCGTATAGCCGCGATTACAACTGGCGCAATGAGCCTGACCATCAACAAAACTCAGCTTCTCCCCACACTGGCACATCCAACCACGTTGCCGAGCCGGATTGCCCACCATCAATGCATAGTCCGGCACATCTTTGGTCACAACAGCCCCAGCACCAATGAAAGCATATTTGCCAATACTATGCCCACAAACAACTGTCGCGTTCGCACCAATCGATGCGCCACGTTTAATCACCGTTTCTTTATATTCACTCTTACGGCTGACATGACTCCGGGGATTAATTACATTCGTAAACACACACGACGGCCCCAAAAAAACATCATCTTCACACTTTACCCCCGTGTATATCGAAACATTATTTTGTATCTTGACATTATTCCCCAGCACGACTTCTGGAGAAATAACGACATTTTGCCCAATATTGCAATTCTCACCAATCTGACATTGAGTCATAACATGGGTAAAATGCCAGATTTTTGTCCCCTTGCCGATACTGCAAGGCTCATCAACATAACTGGATTCATGTACAAAATAATCTTTATCCATCAAGCTACCTCTTACTATAAAATTCTTTTATTGACTGTATAATATAGTCCTGCTGCTCCTCCGTCATTTCCGGGAACAACGGCAACGCCATTGTGCGTTGACACAACCATTCACTTACAGGCAAATCCCCCAGCTTATATCCCAGGTCATGTTTGCCCAACTGATACACCTTCTGTAAATGGAGCGGTACCGGATAATAAATTCCGGTAGCAATCCCTTGTTTACCTAAGAAACTGGTCAAAGCAGCCCGTTCTTCACATGTAACTACATATAAATGATACACAGACTCAGCATTTTGCAATACCGTCTGCGGACATAGCTTATCTAAAAGATTCGTTTCCGCCAGCAAAACACTATAGCGCTGGCTCAGCCTTTGCCGCGCTTGATTCCACTCTGGCAAATAGTTCATTTTAACATTTAGTATCGCCGCCTGCATCGTATCCAATCTACTGTTCATACCGATAAGGAAATTATAATACTTCGTCGGATCATAAACAGTGCTATCCGCTTGTCCACTATTCTCCAGACCAAGATCAACAGCTTCGCCGAATAGTAGCCAAATTGTCAACCTTAGTAGTAATCATCCCGCCATCGCCAAAAGCGCCTAAATTCTTGGTTGGATAAAAAGAAAATGCCGCTGCATCACCAATGGCTCCTACCGATTTAACAGTTCCATCAGAGAAAGTATACTTGGCCCCAATGGCTTGGCATGCATCCTCGATTACTTTCAGGTTGTGTTTTTTAGCAATCGCTAAAATAGGCTCCATATCAACAGGCTGTCCAAAAATATGAACAGGTAGAATAGCCTTTGTTCTGGGAGTAATGGCGGATTCTAGCTTTTGCGGATCAATATTGAAAGTCCCCTGATCAACATCAACAAAAACCGGAGTTGCCCCCACACGGGAGATGCTTTCAGCTGTTGCAAAAAAGGTGAAGGGGGTAGTTATTACCTCATCGCCGGAACCAATACCGAGAGCTTCCAGGATAAGTAGCAGGGCATCTGTGCCACTGTTGCAGGAGATGGCATGAGGCACGCCAGTCGAGCTACAAAAGTTATTTTCCAGGTCTTGTACGCCCTGGCCCATGATAAAAGATGTGTTATCTAATAGATTGACTATTTGAGTTATAACATTACTTTTTATAGCTTGTGTTTGCTGATGCAAATCTACTAAAGGTATGCGCATATATATCTCCCTCTTTTGATATACAATAACAATTTTTCATTAATAGTATCGTATATCCACAGTCTTATATTAAATTGGAATAAGACATAAAAATAGCTACAGAAAAACAGCTTACTGTAGCCTAAACGACATTACAGAAGCTGTTAATTGGGGTTCCAATTAATCTTCCTGCTTCTCAATTATCAATCAGCCGTACCACTTCAAACACTTCCGCATAACGCTGGCTAATCTGGGTTCCCCGGGTAATAGCTAAACTCCTAATAAATTCTTCAGTTACATAAGAACGATGCTGCTGCGAACGATAGCATTGCAAAGCTTTAATTTTAGTCTGCAATTGGGTTTCATCCAGAACATAAAAGCAAGTTGTTCTAAAGTCTAAATTATTCCAAGGAACCTCATACCCAAACATAGTCGTTTTCTTAAAAGCGCGAAAACCTTCCTGTGCAATCACTAGATGATCCTGATGAGTGTCTTGCATACTTGGCAAAAATACGATATCGGGCTGATATTCTTTATTCAAAAGCACCATTTTTTCCAAAATTTCCTGGCGCAACTCCGGAAATTTGCGAACAGCAAAATCAAACACCAAACAATCGCTTTCTTTTATTCCGAGCGTCCTTGTCGCCTCTACCACTTCGTGACGCAAAATATCACGCGGGAACTGTGGCAATACAGATTGCTCGGCTGCTGAAAAGGCAACATATACAACACGATATCCCCGAGCAATTAATTTAATAATACTTCCGCCACAGCCAAATTCGCCATCATCAGTATGTGGCGCTAAAACCAACACTATTTTTTCCATTCCTAATTCCCCTCTACACTACCTTGGTAAATGTGACAAGTCCACCATACAACCAGCCCACGACAGACCTACGCCAAATCCCATTACCATTACCCGGTTTAATGGTAGTGATTTCTCCGCTTCCAACAGCTGTGTAAGAGCAAGTGGAACAGAGCTCGATACTGTATTGCCACAATTAGTAGGATTATTCCAGAAAGGTAAGCCGTGAAGCTCACACTTTTGCTGCAAGAAATCTAGCATAAACTTATTGGCTTGGTGAAATACATAGTAGTCTACATCCTTTTTCCCCATACTTGCCTTCTCAAGAATAGCATTCACAGTATCGGGCACAACGTTCAACGCAAAATTACTAATTTCGCCGCCATTCATATAAAGGTGATAATTAGTACGCCGATTGCCGCTATCATCGACTTGCTCAACCTTAGCGATCTTACAATACGGATTTCGCTGGCCTCCTGCCGGTACGATCAGATGCTTGGCACCACTTCCATCTGTGCCAAAAACCAAAGAGTCTATCCCGTCCTTATCTGTGTGTTCAGTGGCAATAAGCGTTGCTGTTGCCCCATCGCCAAATAATGGCTTTACCGTCTCATCTTCCGGATGAATAAATTTACTGTAGGTTTCCGCAGTAAGCAGTAGTACCTGCTTCGCCTGTCCGGTTTCAATTAATCCCTTGGCAATTGACAACCCATAAATATAACCGGAACAGCCCAAGTTAAAATCAAAAGCGCCACAGTGCTTTGATAACTGCAGCCGTTCCTGCAAAATGCAAGCCGTTGTTGGCAAAAAATAATCGGGAGACTGCGTACACAAAATAATAAAGTCAATGCTTTCCCGTTCTATCTCATATTGCAAAAACATTCTTTCTGCCGCCTGAACAGCTAAATCCGAAGCACACTCCTGCTCACCGGCAATGTGCCGTTCGTATATCCCCGTCTTTTTAGTCAACCGTTTTGCAGCATCATTTCGTTCAACTTTTTCAGGCAAATAGCCCGCAATGGCCTTTATATAAGCTTTTGTTCCCATATCATCACACCTCAGTTAGGCTAAATAACCGCCATCCACCACAAAGTCGGCACCAGTAATCCATGCAGCCCGGCTGCTTAATAAAAAAAGCACCATTCCGGCAACATCTGCAGGCTGCCCAATCCCCAACAAATGCCCGGCAGCTACTCTGTCCTCCTGCAAAACATCTTTGGTCATATCTGTCCTAATAAAACCAGGACTTATCGTGTTAATCCGGTGACCCTTGCCTGCTATTTCTTTAGCTATTGACTTCATGCCCACCTGCATCGCCGCCTTTGCCGCACCATACGCGCTTAACCCTTTTTCCCCCTTATAGGCACTAACAGAAGAAAACTGCACATGCGATGTGCCGGAGGCTGCATATTTTTTCTTAGTAACAAGCTGCAGTAAATTAACCCCAGCCCAATAGCTAACATCCATCATGCATTTAGCCTCAGCAACATTAAATGCCCGTAGCGGTGTAAAGACTAATCTTCCTGCCGCATGGACACTGCCATCGACTTTCCCTTTGTTTTGGACAAAATACTCAATCTGTTGCTCGACAGCATCATAATCCGTAACATCAACCTCCGCGACTGTTACATGCTGCGGATATTTTGCTTGCAGTTGTTCTAACTCCTGCCGCCTGCGGGCTATTGCCAATACATCCGCTCCCGCTATTGCCAGTTCTGTGGCAACCTGACTTCCCATGCCTGATGATGCGCCGGTAACAACAAACCGCTTACCTGAAAAATCAAACACTACATCCACAACACTACACTCCGCCAACTAATGCAAACAATTCTTCAGCTGTTTGTGCTTTTTTAATCTCAGGTGCAGTCAGCTTTTTCCCATACTTAATATCCGCCATAGCAGCAAAACTAATCACACTCAAAGAATCCCATTCTTCAATATCACTTAAATAAGTTTCTATACTAAGTTGTTCAACATCAATATCCAAAATCTCCGCAAGCTGCTCCAAGAACAATTCCATCTTTCATCCTCCTTGATTCAACTAATTCAGTAACTACCTGCTATTCTGTAACAATAAGCTTTCCGCTGTGATAAGCTGTCAACAATTGTTTAATTAAATCCTTTTCTTCTTTGATTGCCTCCAGCGATCGCGCTGGATCACCACTTACAACCAAACCATCAGCTACAGATTTTTTCACAACCGCACCGATACCGATAAAGCAATCTTTACCAATACTAATGCCGTTAATTATTGAGCAATTCGGCCCCAGCCAGCTAAACTCGCCAATTTTTACGCTACCGCTGACTTCCGCACAAGCAGTAATTAGACAGCCCTTGCCAATATGACAATTATGCGCAATATGTACATGATCATCAATCTTGGTATAATCGTCAATAATTGTGGGTTCGATTGTGCCAGCCACAATCGTAGTCATCGCGCCAATTTCCACGTAATTACCAATGACCACACCGCCTACATGCGGTATGCGAATGGGAATGCCCTGCTCGTCCCGCTCAAAACCAAAACCATAGCCGCCGATAACAGTATTTTCGCGAATTATAGTGTGATTACCAATAGTGACATTGCTGTTAATAATTGCTCCTGGTTTGATTATACAATTTTCACCGATGTGAACATCATCGCCGATAATCACATTTTTTTCAATAATAGTGCCTTTACCCATTATGAAATTCTTGCCAATGGATGTAGCTAAGCACACCGGCTCTCGGTTATCCTCAGTGCCTGTATGCTCTAATATATATTGCAGAATACGCGCATATTCTAAGCGGGGATTAACCGTACCAACAACAAAGTTGTTCTCCTTCAATGAATCAATCAGGCGAGTTTGGCGTTTGGGCACAAGGATGATGCATTCTGTTAAGGCAGATAGATGTTTGACGGTATCTTCTTTCAGTCGCTTGCAAAATAGTATAGTGTTATTTTTGGGGTTACCAGTTGAGGATACTGAGGTAATTGTAAAGTTGTAGTTATTATAGTATTGTTCATTTATCTGTTCTAGACTTTTGACGGGAAAAGAAAACAATATTTTTCACCTCCGTGTATTATATGTAAAGCGTTGAATAAATCAATCGAAGCCGGGGCATCACTGCCCCAAGCCCGCACAAAACCGGACGTGCCCTATTTAGGCATCCGGCTCTTCATAATATTATTCACATAATGTAGCTTTTTCCCATACCTATTTCAAAAATGTTTACATATGTATATGCCCTAGGAAGCGGATATTTCCTCATGAACAGAACAAATCTGCTCCAATCAAAGCTTTTCTTTTGGCTTCTTCGGTTGAACCATTTATAGAGAAGGCTTCTAGTTTCATCAATGAAGTCGCTTACTGCATTTCTATTGCCTGTAATGCCATAATATCTACAGTATCCCTGCAACTTTATCTTTATTCTTTTCATAAGCTCCTTGGTTGGCATAGTTCGATTTACCTTCAGCCATTCTTTGACTCGCAACAAGCTAGTTTTATACTTCTTTTTGCTTGTTTTCCGTTTAACCACTGTTTGTTCATTACTATTCTTGGCTGAGAAATGGGTAAATCCCAGAAAATCAAAATTTCCCGGTGTGCCATCATTATCGTCGTTCTTCTTTTTTCCTATAACATGCCATGGTCTTTGACCCCGAAGAGGCCGATATATTTTCGCATATCGAATATATCGGTGTTGCTTTCTGCTCAGGCCACTGCATCAGCCCTCTTGATTGGGATTTCGTGGCTCATTCCCTTCAGCTTTCGCTTACGGCCTGCTATCTTGCTGTCTACGCTTAACCGCATGAGTTACCTCATACCGCCCAAGACTCGCTATGAATGGTTTGCTAAACCTTATTCAGCGAAATTCACACCCGCTATATGATGCACCCTTTGCTTGGCGCACAGCCTGACCCTTTACACCCTCAGTGATCCCTAAAATTAATACCCTGCAACACCAAGCAGCATTAGTTTACGACTACCACGCCACCTCACGAGCATAGTATTTTTTTAGATTGATAACATCTTCATCTAACGGACACATTTCTTCTAAGTCCTTAATAATCTCATCTGCCTGATTATATCTTTTTGCATTAAGCCAAAATACAGCCTGTCTCTTTTTTAAGTATATAAATAATGGCACGTTTTTCTCCATTGCGGAAATATTTAATGACAAAAACAAAAAATCTTCTTCCAGTACAATATCACTATTTCCTACAAGCACTCTCTCAATATCATTCATTGCGCGGGTGTATTCACCCCCAAAAATGTCTAATATAATTTCCGCGTAATTACAAACAAATTCAGCTTTATCTATCCATGAAAGCAACTCATTATCTTTAAACAGTTTTTTTATTACTTTCCATGTATCCTTGACATCTGAGCCTTTTGAATTTCTCATAATGCGAATTAATTCTTTTATAAATTCACGCTTGTCTCCCTTTGCACAACTACAAAGCATTGTTGCATTTACTATACCTTTTTTTATATCATTCTCCAGTATAAACTCTTCTATTCCAGTGCCGAGGGAAACTAAAGACGAATATAATATTTCTAGATCTTCTTTTGTGCCAATGTTACCGGTAATTGCCATTATTACTTTTACAATGCTTGATTTAAAGTCAAGCATTTGCTTTTCTTGTTTAAATAACGAAAATAAATTCTGTGTAAGAGTATCCTTCAATATTATCTCTAGCTCTGCTAATTTCTCTGATAGACTAAGAAACGAATTCATTAGAACATTAATTGTTTCTACAATGGCAGAAAAATAGACAGAGAATAAAAAACTATAAATTCTCCCATCTATTTTACCAAACTTTAACATTAATTTTTCGGCTCTGTAAAACAAAAATTTATCAGCCAAAATCCGATTTAAGTTATATTTATTAGACACCGATGCATAATGATGTCTATAATTATGCAATACCTTATCAGATATTACAACCTTATCAGCATATTCGAGCATATTCATGCAAAAGAAGGTGTCTCCTCCATATATTATATTACTGGGAGTAGGCACATAAGCTTTTTTCACCAAGTCCTTTCTAAATAACTTTCCCCATGCGGGTCTAAAAAGGTTATATATGGCCGGGAAATAATTGGGGATATCAACACTATTAAGTAACATTTCTTTTTCAATTTTACGAAAAGTTTTCTCCCCATTGACTTTATGAAAGCAAGTACCCCCAACTGCTATATCTGCGTTATGATCCTTTGCCATTTGATATAGCTTAGCAAAAAATTCGGGTTCTATCCAATCGTCACTATCAAGTAGGACAATGTATTCACCGCATGCCTCATCAAGCAGTATCTCTATAGATGACAGGCTCGTGCTATTTTCCTTATACCTTTTAACTCTTATTCTCGAATCGATCAATGCAAGCTCATCAATAATTTCAGATGTTTTATCTGTTGATCCATTATCCATTAAAATATATTCAAATTCGGTAAAAGTCTGGTTTAGTACACTATTCACACACTGCCTTATATATTTCTCAACATTATATGCCCTTGTTGCAATAGATATTTTGGTTACCATGCTATCACCTATATAATGAAAATTGTAGAGTTCTCATTACCCTTTCTTATTAAATGCAGAAAATAATCATTTTGTAAATAACATAACACGCACATAAATATGTATAAGGTTATTTATCTTAGCTTGTCCATCAAAAACATATCGGCTGCCAAATAGTAGCTATCTTTAGATTTTTCCACCTATTCAAATAAAGGTTTTGCCATATTTACAGCACCCACAGTCATAACAATGGTAAAATAATCGTCCTCCGATTTCAGGCTTTTCCTAGTTGATACCCTCAAACTCAATATCTCTGAAAAAATCGATTACCTTAACCATCTCTGCATTAGGGTAATTCTCTTTAATATATCTGTGCATCTTTTCCGCAGCAGGTGTTATCCCCTATACTGCATCTTTAAGATGTCCGCCCTTGCTTCAGTTTCATAGCTTTGGATTTGCTAAGCTTGCTATGAGCATATATTTCCCTTAGAAAAGTGCAGACTCGTCCCGTACTAAAAAACGATGTTGAAAAAACGCCTTTTATGATCTCAACTTTCGCAGCTCAAAGAAGGCAGTAATACCTTGATATAGCTGGGGAGAGCAGCAAACCATTGTACAGTTGACTTTTGATAAGCTTGGTAAGTGATGTTTTCAATCCCTTTAACGCATTGTTCACAATAAGAAGCCCTTGTTGCAAGGCAACTGTCCAATCCAACAAAGCGACTCGTCGCACGCCGCTAAGAATAAGCCTCCCAAGGAGCGCAAGTCAGTACTCTGGCGATGTTGCCAAGCGAGTAGAATATAGCGTGCGAAAACGATCGTGGTATGACTATTTAACAAGTCGTAGGATCGTCCTTGAAACTCTTTTGCAGACGGAGCAGTGATTTAGCACATTTGAAGAAGGTCTCAATTTCCCAGCGAATTCCATAGATACGGATAAATTCCTCCTCGCTGAGAGAAACATCAGTAGACAATAAATCTAATCAATCTTTCTTACTACCGCGATGCCGGACGGATACCACTTTAACGCAAATTCCAGGAGCCATTTTGGTTGTGATGCTACGAAGAACCTCTTGGCGCGAACTCTGAACGGGTCGTGCCTGTTGGTATAGCGATTGAAGATTGACCTTGCGATCACTAATTTCATAGCGCTGACTAGTAGCTTTGACCATGCCGATCGCATGGAGCCCCCGAGCGACGATGTCTTTGAGTAATGGTCCATAGGTAAACCAGTTATCCATAAGGACATAGGAAACATCAACTCCTGCCTCAAGTGCCCGCTCCACCATCTCTACCGTCACGGCTGGAGCAGAGCGAAATGCTTCTTTGCGACGCTTATAGCCACAGGTTCATTTATCAATTTGGTTGGATACACCTTGAAGTAAGGACTTTTTGGAACTTAACAAAGCAAAATCTAATGGCAAAAAGGTATGTCCGTCTGACCAACCTAAAGTAAGCAAACGAAACCCTTTATGATATTTTGGTGACTTGGTACTCCCACTATATCAAACAAAAGGGTGTTTTTCTATTGTCACAGTTCATTCTTTTATGCAATTACTACCAATATCATCAGGCTTTTGAATCAATTTCCCCAGTGCGAAAGTTGAGTTATGCTGGTTACGCTACATTCTTCAGTGGCTTAATTTTTTGATAGTCATATAGTTCTTGTTCAGCCATCTGGCGCAATATCGTGGTACGTTCTTCCGGGACATATTTTTCATGACAGTGCTTTATCATTCCCACGATTAATCAACATGTATCCGCTAGTTTCAAGTAGGTCTCTACCCGCTTGAGCCTGCAAACTGGCAATTTCTTATGGCGAAAAAAAGCACCGTCGAATAAGTTTGATTCTAAAGCAAAGTTTAGTTCCGACTGCTTGCGGAACTTTAACATCTCCCGCTGTAGTGTTGACCCCTGCGGAACAGGGCCGAAAAATCGGGGCTCTTTCTCAAAAGAGTACGTAAGTTTTACCATTCTAAATAGAGGTGTGCTTCTTTTTACCCTAAATGGATTTTCATACGCATTTTCCATGTTTTCATATATTCAATTTTATTTTAATACAGACTCTACTATTCAGGGCTTGTTCATGAAAATCTACTAAATCCAACCCAAAGCCTTTGTAGTTCTGTTTTCCCAAACCATGGCTAATGTTGAAGTCATTAGTAAAAGGCGCGTAGTTGCCTTAGATGGGAAAACCCTTGCCGGCATTTATCATAATGAAAGCCGAAAAGGATTAAGTTATATGGTCGGCGCTTGGTGTAGTGAAAATAAAATTTCTTTGGCTCAGGTAAATACCCAGGCCAAAAGCAATGAAATTACCTTCATTCCTGAATTATTGGATATAAAGGGTGCCATTGTTACAATGGATGCAATGGGATACTAGAAATCTATTGTAGCTAAGATCGTAAAAGAAGGCTGACTATCTCATCGGCTCAAAGGCAAGCAAGGGATCATGCACCGAGAGTTTCTTGAATATGCACAATCCATGCCAGTATCCACTAAAAAAAGATAAATACGAAATGTATCGTACACTTGAAAAGGGACATGGCCGGATAGAAGAACGCGGTTACTATTTGTTTCGCGACTTAGACTGGTTTAAAGAAAAGAAGCAATGGACTGGATTGTCGGGTTTACTCTTTACAGAGTGTCGTCGCAGTGATATCAAAAATGCTACTGAAGCCAAAACGGAAATTCGTCTTTACATTACGAGTGCACAAGGTAGCGTGGAAGAAATTGCTCAAGCTTCCAGATCTCACTGGGAGATTGAGAATAACTTGCACTGGGTGTTGATGTTGGTTTTCGAGAAGATCAATGGCTGAAACGACTTCATCTTGCATCGCATATTCTTCAACAATCCTGCGTGTTAGACCACCGTCTGTAAAGCCATTGTCGCACAGATAATACGTGAAATCTGTATAGGTTTGATTCAAGATACTGTCCACAGCACGCCACAAAGTTTTTCCGGCATTATAAGCAATCGTTCGGACATATATCAGGGCGGGGACACCTCTCATCTTCTGATATCATCTTGTGTTACAAAACAATCGGCTACGATACAATAGCGGCTTTTATCCAGACCAAGCTCTTGAAATAACGCTAACGCATCGCCTGTTGCACCCACGGCGCACACAATAACACAAATGTCATCCATATCTTTCAAAGTATCCGGAGAGCTAATGGGAAGTCCAAGCAACTGCTCTTTACGGTGCCGATCAAATACAGCTGTTAGTTTTGCGTTTGGAAACTTTGTTTCAATGAGATTTTTCCAGTAATCGGCATTATTAGTACTTGCCCCCCACAGTGCATATCGAATGGTTTCACCGTTTTTGTTTTTCCAATATTTTTCGGCATATTCCTCAAACCGATATGCATTTTTATGTGTAACCACATGCGGATCCTCATAGTTGAGCCTTTTCTCCCTGGCTTCAAACAGAGATGTCAATAAAGATCCATTGTTTGCACATACCGCAGCAGCTTCAGCAGCCTTGATTCGTTCAATGGCGAAATTGATAAGTTTTTTCTTGATAGGCTCAATATCGGGCACTGCCGGGAACCAGTTAATGTTTTGATAGTGTTCCCTATTGTAAATGGGAATATATTTTTCGATAAACGAAAAACGGGTATCCACCTTATCTTTCACCAGTACTACCGGAATTCCAAAAGCAGTACAGGGCAACGCAACATGCAAACGCGATGTAATGATTAACCGTGCCTTTTTTTGGTAAAATTCATACTTTGATTTCACAAATCGAAAAAGATTCTTATAATCTTTTATTTCGTCTTCATGAAAAACATACTGTTGTGTTGTAAATAACACATCAGAATCCAATATCTGCGTGGGAATCCATGGCAATACACTCTTTGGTGCGTCTGCAAAAATAACTGATCCATCAGCAGGCTCCTTACATTTTGGAAAAACAGCTGTGAGACAACCATTAATATATGCCGGAATACCATGTCTTTTGAAATAATGATAAGAGACTTCATCACGGCATCCTATTGGCGCATAACGCAAGAAATAGGCATGATTATGCTCGTCTTGGAGAAAGCGATCAATGTCAAGATAAGAATCAAGCGTAGGTAGTAGCACAGCCAGAAAAACCGGCGTAATTCGGGGTGAAATTGCAATTTTTCCATTAATAATACAATTGTTAATAGAAAAGTTAATAGGAAGCACAATATCTTCGCCATCATAATCAATGATATCCCGTAACCCAATATAATGAATATCCCTCTCTTGGATGCCCATCTGCTCGTACAGATATGCTATGGCAAGAAATTGTAAATAATCGCCTATATTAACACTGGTCCTTCCAACATCGCAAAAATTGGCATACCTCATGACTCATGCGACTCCTTTCGACTTAAGGTGACACTTTTTCAAACAAAAATAATGTATTAATGTCATGGCTTGGATCGGGGTGCGCTGCCTTTAATATAAAGCCGTTTTGCGCAAGCAAATCGATAATTTTCTGCTCCGTAAAATTATTGACATAAGCAGATGCACGTCTGCCGTCTAGATTGGGAAACTTCTCAAGCGTTATGTACGACAGAATAATCTTATGCCCTGTTGTCGCACACACATGACGCAACAATGACTCGATTGTTGTTAAAAATTCTAATATTCCACTAAGTACAGCAACATCGGCATAAATTCTCGGGAATTTCCTCGCATTCAAATCACATAGTATGGTTTCCTCCGAGCGCCGGATATAGTCAATTGGGTAGTATTGCACCCCCCCCGGCGAGGTGGTGTGGATGAGGTTTTTCAAAAACATCTCACCTGCGCCATAGTCAACTACCGAACGATCATTTTCGTCTATCCACTCGGAAATGTTCTTGACCCTAATTCGCATCCGCGCCCAATTAGCCTTTTTTTCTAAATCCAGCCATGTTATTTCATCTGGTATAAACAGCGTATAGGAGAGAATCTGATCTTCAGGAAAACCCAAAAATTCCAATTGTTTTTTAATTTCATCAAAAAAAATCGCGGATGAAATTAAAATATTTGCATTCGGATATGTTTCTTTCATCTCCTGTGGTGAAAGAACTTTCCCACCGCTCTGTCCACTCTCTTGTTTTTCAGTATTGTTATCCACAAAACAGGCTATCGGTATATTATTCTCTTCGCAAAACGCTTTTATTTTCCCGCCCATTCCGCCCATTCCAAACAGTACAAGGGGGCGCTTGGTCAATTGTGATTTTAGCCCATGTGGATCTTCTGGCTGCATAAACATAAATTTATTCCTCTATCCTTATCAAGTCTTTTTGCTTTTCATTACTAATTGCATAATGGAATCTACATTAGCAAAATTGCTTGCCGTTACCGCATCATCGGCAATTTCAATGTCAAAAGCATCCTCTAATTGTGTTATAAGACTGATGATAGCAAGAGAATCCAAAATACCACTAGCGATTAATTCACTAGTTCCCGTAATTTTTTCATAGGGTCGGATCTCGTTAAGCAATGCGATAATTTCTTTAATCATGAGGTGCTCCTTTTACTTGCGTCAACTGTTCTCCCGGCGTATAACGCGGTTCATTGTCATATACACCACTTCCGTTACAGTATGCACATGCAGGATTGTAATCGACAGCCAACATGGAACGGAATCGATCCAATTTTTCTTCAATGGATGTTTTTTCTTCGCTTAAATCAATAAATAATGTATCGTTCAATGGGATTCTACCAATTCTCCGACCAACTTCTGCAAGCGGACAAAGAAAAAGGCGCGTCCCAAAAATAGTACACAACATATTTCCGTTTACTCCACCGTAACACTTTTCATAACGAAACTTTGCTTCAGCCGCATTGGCTTTTTTTTCGCTGCTTATCCCATAATCGTGCCAGCCATTCATATGCACATCGGAGCCATAGTATTTCCTAGTTTTAAAGGATATACCTGCATTTTTCAATGCCTCCTCAACAGCATCAACCTTTTTTGAAACAGCCGGACCGTAGTTGTCAATTAAAAAAGAAATTTTTTCGTTCTTAACAGAACTATTCAATAAATTATCAGAAACAGGCAAAGTTCCATTGGTGAATATTTCCAGCTTTTTAAATCTATCTTCGTATGTGAGTAAAAAGTCAACCAACTTGTCCAGTTCAGAAAACAAGAATGGCTCACCACCGGACAGAGAAATCATACGGACAGACTCGACCATTTCAAAATAAACCTTAAAACTATTCTTCATCTGTTCCAGCGTATACATAGGAATACTTGGCAAGGCATATAATTCCGGTATATAAGCGGAACACTTATTGCATCGCAAATTACATTTAGACGTAACATGGCAACTCACACGATCAAGAACTAACTTTTCCATACATAACATCCTTTACAATTTTTCTTTCAACTTTATCCTGTCAATTTTTCCGTTCGCGTTGAGCGGCAGAGTTTGTAAGCCTATGATTAAGGCGGGCAACATATAGTGAGGCAAACAAGTTTTTAAATACTGATATAGCTCTGACTTGTCAATGTTTTCGGCCGCAACAAAAAGTATAATTCTCTGTTTTTCCGCATCATATAATGCACAACTCTGTTTAACATCCGTATACGCACTTGACGTTACCTCAATCTCTCCCAATTCAATGCGGTGTCCCATATGTTTTATCTGGTAATCTTTGCGCCCAAGATACAGCAATTCGCCATAATCATTATATCGTACCAAGTCACCTGTGCGATAAATTTTTTCAGGATACTTATCATTTAGCGGGTTCTGCGTGAATGCAGCGGCAGTTTTTTCAGGATTGCGATAATATCCATAAGACAAACAGGTTCCTCTTACGCACAATTCGCCAATTTCCCCATCCGAAATAGCCTCATCTCGTTCGTTTAACACCAGAATTTCGGTGTTTCGACAGGGAAACCCAATCGGCAGGCTTTCGTTATTGCAGAATTCGCGGTCCACAATAAAATATGTGCAAACATCAGTAATTTCGGTAGGGCCATACAGGTTGGCGTACAGGGCGTTTGGAATAACACGTCTCCAACTGTTAAGCTGGTTGGTTGGCATCACTTCGCCGCAAAACAGTATTTTCTCCAACCCTTTTGGGCAGGCCGTCTCCAAAACACCGGAGTTGGCAACAAGCACAAGTGCCGACGGCACCCAAAAGATTGTATTGATCCCGGCATCAGCCAAATAGCGGCACAATCGCTTGGGCGATAGGAACTTTTCATCAGGAATGATGACCGTTTTACAGGCATTTTTGACAGTACTGTAAATATCCAGAATAGAATTATCGAAATAAAAAGGAGCTTGGTTTCCAAATACGGTGCATTCTGAAAACGAAAACGTTTCGGTAAGCCACTCGGCATAGTCAATAACCGAGCGGTGACTGATAACCACGCCCTTGGGCATACCTGTAGAGCCGGAGGTGAACATGACATATAACGGGTCTGTGTCAATGATAGTGCGTTGTATCTTGTCCACTACGTCATCGTCTACCGCTCCGGCACGCGGGATTTCTATATCAATCACTACAGAATGTGCTGAAATCGCTGCAACGGCTTCGCGGTGAGCCGCGCCCGTGATGATGGCGGCAGGACACAGCGTTTCCATAATTCTACTCAGCCGTGTCTGCGGCATAGCCGTGTCCAGCGGTGTGTAGAAGTTCCCGCTGTATGCCGCCGCAAAGAACGCGATGATACAAGCTACGCTTTTGGGCAAATACACACCGACAGGCTGCTTGGTTTTTCCACCTACAGCCGCAATGATTTCACAAGCCAACTCCCGGCTTTGCCGCTCAAGCTGAAAAAATGTCAAGCTTTGCTGTTCATCCTGAAACGCGATTTTGTCAGGGTAGAGCTCAGCGGAACGCTGTAAATATTGGGTTACATTAGTAAGCATAAAAACACTCCCTATCCAAACAAAGAGAGAAGCGATTTGGATTCATTGAAAAAATTCAATAATTTGCTCCGTCCAGCATAGTTTGAAGTTTCGTCTATCGTGTTTGCTGCTGCGAACTCGTCTTCTGAGAGCAGGAAGCTGGCATCTGCAACACTGTAGTCAAGATGATCGCCGTCCAGGAATTGATACAGTTTTGTAAAATTTTCTGTATATCTTGTTTTAAAATCAGATCCGAAGAACCGTTCACCCTGCATATAGTTTACCGGCGGCACGTAGAGAACGATAGGAATACCATTGCCATTCAACAGCCGGATTGTCTTTTTCAGATAAACAACCCCCTCGGTTTCCTCTCTGATTTTAAACAAGTAGTTCATCTTCATATACAGCTTTTCGCTTGTATCGCCCTCAGTCTTTTTGAATGCCGCGAACGACTCCACCTGAAAGCGGTTAAACCGCTCTTCGGCAAGTTTTGCATACTCAGAAAACTCCGCCCGCGGGTATGACGTTGTTTCTACCAAACGGCGAATTAAAGCCGGATGTTGTGTGCGCGGCATGAGATGTGCTTTTGGTGTTAATACTTCCAGCACTAATAATAACAATAATAAAGCTGGACGTTCTCCCTGATCCAGCAAAGATCGAATGATGTGATAATACGCTTGCTGACCAATTCCGTGCATAGCCAACACTTTACAACGTTTTTCGCCGAGTCGCACTTTCAGCATATCACCTAATGAACTGGTCATTCTATCAGTCAACGCGATATGCGAAAAAGCGCAATCGCCCATGACCAACATATGGTTAGCAACAGACCGGCGATACTCCGAAATATATGCGTCATAAACCGATGTATCAAACGAGAACCAGTCCTGGCGCTCTTTCAGCCCGGCTCCCGCCAGTTGTCTTTCCATCGCCCCGCTGTTTTCCGGTGAAAGGAGGAATATTTGCCCACCTTCGTAACACAAGGCTTCGCTAAGCGAGAGAATATCGTAGTAATTGATAAGGTTGCCCTGCTTCTCAAGGTTGTTATCACAAAAAACAATATTTTTAAAGTTGCGCCGTTCCAAGATACACATTAAACAGCATCCACGTATCCCAGCACCGAAGATTACAATCCGTTTCCCGGCGAGCGTGTCCGTGAGCCGCTCAACCTCTGCTTGAAAGTGTTGATACACTACAGCATGCTCCGACGTAACTGGCCATGCAAAATTAATTTTTTCACTCATGGTGTGATATGTCCTCCAATCGGTCCAGTATCACATCCCTATATGGATCAATAATATCCTCAGACGATGTAACCGTATTTACCGGCACAAAACAACCCTCGCAAGGTGTATGCTTATAGCGTGTCAAACCCAGATGCTCTTTCAAAAACTCCAGCCTCTTACGGCTGTTCCACGCCTCTTGTAGTGTAATATCGCGAATATTACCAAGACTCATCGGCGGCGGGAGATTGGTACAAGGATAGATTTCGCCGCCCGGCGCTACCAGCATCTTGTAAAACAACAGCGAACAATAATTCACCTCACCGAATGCGTACCCGAATTTATTTGCCGTTGTGTCAGTGTTGAAGTTTATGTTTTGCCAAAGTGGAACCGCCTTTTCTACAGATACGTTATCGGTAATGCCGTCAAAAAGTGCGTAGAAACTTCGTTCGTTTTCCTGCACAGAATCTTTCCCCAACGCGGCATCTGCAATCTTAATATGAATCCTCAAATTCTTATTTTTGTTCTCATACATTAGCTTCAAATTGTTGTAAAACTGTTGAAAATCCATCTTCGCTCCGCAGGTACGTTCATACGCTGCGGCATCCAGTCCCTGAAGCGAAACGACGATGCGCGTAAATCCCGCTTGCGCGATACGGACAGCGCTTTCTTCGGTCAAGAGCGACGCATTGGTATGCATATCTATTTGCTCGGTAACATCCAGTTTTTTCAGAAATCGCACCATATCCACAATATTAGGATTACACAATGGCTCGCCATGTCCTGACAGTGAGATCAGTTTTAGCTTCTGCGGGAACTCTTTGAGTTGTCTTGCGGCACGTTCAAAAACCGCCTGAGACATCAAGTCGCCCGCTGCAGCAAAGCTCCAGCTTTCGTCCTTTTTCCCCGCCCGAAAACAGTAGCTGCATCTGAAATTACAACTCTCGCTTAGGTCTAAAACAATAGAAAATGGTGTGTCCAGAGGTAGTTGTTCACCTAAGACTGTACGATTGGTATTATATGAAGGTTTGATAGATGCCATTACGCAATACCTCTTTTAACGAAATTTCCGGAAAAATAAACTAGGATCGCTGAAACAATCCGCATTTGTCCGCATAGATTCATCATCCCAGTTCCACCATTGCACACGCTCCATAATCGCAATTTGCTCAGGAGAAAATCTATATTTTTTAACCTTTGCCGGAACTCCTGCAACCACAGCATAAGGTGGGACATCTTTAAGGACGACTGCGCCTGTTCCAATAATTGCTCCGTTTCCAATGTTGTTCACTTTAGATGCATTAATAAATACATTTGCTCCGATCCAGACATCATGTCCAATAGTAATCAAGCAGTTTGGTTGCTCGCTAGAACACGACAGAATATCATGCATCCTCGAACAGGTCGTCAACTTATCCAAAGAATGGTCGTATCCCACTTCCACATTGGCATTTATCGAGCAGAAACGCCCTATGCTTTTTAAGCAATTGCGTCCAGATGACGGAACCGCCAACCTTGTTATAGCTGAACGCCTGCCAATTTTTACGCCTAACCAATCAATATCCCTATCAGCTTCTGCTCGCCAGTCAAAACAGTCATTGCTTGTAAATTTATTCCATTTTAACTCTTTACACATGGATTCAATTATTAAAAAGGAATGATGAAAGAGCGCGACATAATGCTCCTGGGGATTTAAAACACTGCTTGGGTATACCGGTCTGCCACATATTTTTTTATAATGTACATGTTTTCTATCAACAAAAAAAGAGGTATCAACATTATACGCCAGCAGCATATCCATAAAAATCTGAGCGCATTCGCCACAGCCATAGAGCACGACCTCACGTCCGGCGGCACGGTCGAGTATTTCTTTCGCAACACGCTCCACAGAAACTCCTCCGTTCTATCACACCGCGTACATTACAGTGTCCAATAACGTATCACTGTAATGACGCAACGCGAATTTATATCCTACACCGTAACCTGCCAACAATTTGGGCAGTTCATAGATGTCTTCCGGTTTGTGATAAGCGCAAATTGCCAGTTTAGGCTTAACGCTCTTGATGATATTTTTCGCACCTAGTAATGCTTCTTTTTCCGCGCCTTCAATATCCAGCTTTATCAATGTCGGTTTATTGAACAAATCAGCAAAAAAGGTATCCAGACTTGTTACCTGCACCGTTCCATCACCTGATTCGGAAAGTTTTGAGCTTGCAGACAGGTTCGTATTAAAGCGAAGTTCTGTTTCACTGCTCCACAGTCCCTTTTGCAGCAATGTTACCCGCTCAATTCCTTTGAGATTTTTGGCGGCTTGCCTGTAGTTTGTAGCGTCAATTTCAAAGCCGTAATATTGCCTGAATTGGCCTGCCACGCGCCGAATAAATTTCACCGCCGTATCACCATTGAACATGCCCCCGTCAACAAACACTTCCTCTCGACCCAAAGTCATCACCCCATTGTCAAAGTATTCTACATTTGTGGATGACTTAATCGGTGTGGAAAGCAAATAGCCTTCAACCCTATTAAGTATGATAGCTTTGGAAGTGTCATCAGTAAAAAAGTTATATGCCCATTCATATCCATCAACATGCGGTAAGAAGTCTTCGACCATCATCCCGTGTATGGGGAGGTTTTCCATGAAGAAAATGCGTTCTTCTGGTATACCCAACACCAATAAACCCTGCCGAATATCATCAGCATGAGTTATTGAGCATATAAGGGTATTTGCGTCTTTATAATTAAGCAACAACTCCTGGGGCGAAACAATGGTTAGGGCTGTATCCGCATGTATCCCGCTTCTGCTACGATCACAAAAGCAGTCCGCGCTGATTCCATTCCGCGAAAGCCATGTGGCAGTACGTGAACCTAAATCACCTGCTCCATATAGGACAAGGGGCCTGCCATAAAATGTGTCTTGTAGTTTCTTAATACCAGTTTGGAACTCCGCACTTTCACATTGCGCCCATATCTGAGAAAGTGCTTCACGAAATTTGCTCATATGTATCTTTCCATCCATTCTCTTTCAAAGTCGAGTATGAATCCACCATTAAAAAACTCTTCGCGGCACATTCGCAACTTGCAGAGCATAGCTTCAAGTTGCTTCGGTACAAGCCGCAAAGGACAGACTAACTAAAAAATTACAAATACCGAGTGTTTCTGATATGTCATTTATGGCTTTAAATACAAGTTCATGAAATTCTTTTCAAAATCTTCAATATATGAGCTATTATAAAATTCCTCAAAATGATCCGAAAGCTCTTTTTTAATAATTTCAAGTTGCTTAGAACAGTCTACCAACTTATTTCTTGAAATTTTATTACACATAGAAATCATATAAGACCATTCGCTATATTGTGCATAATCTGCAATATCGGGTAGAAGTTCGGAAAGATATTTTGTCCTTTCACGAAAAGCAGCAAAGTATTCATCAAGTTGATCAGAATTTAATAATTGGTCATTCGTTGTAAATGCTGAATTGTTTTTTGGGTGTCTATAAAAACAATATTTGGGTAAACCATGTGCAACTACCTTATTGGCGTTGGCAAAAAAACGATAACCAACCGTAATATCATCATACTTGCCAGTTTCAAAAAATCGAACCTTATTAAATAGTTCTCGCCGTATTAGCTTTGTGGGCATCGCAACATTATATTTTTTGCGTTTCAACATTTCAACAACAGCTTCAGCGGCAGTCATGACTAAACAATCGCTAAAAACATAGTTAGAAAAAATTTCTCCGTTTATCTTTTTAGTCGAACCACATATTGAAATATCCGCATTATGATCAATCACAAGTTTATAGAGGAATTCGAGCATATCCGGTTCTGCCATATCGTCATCATCAATGAATGTGATGTAATCGCCCTTTGCAAGATCTAACCCTCTATTTCTACCTGTTCCAATATTGCTTTTTTCAATATGGATAACCTTAATTCTACTATCCTGATTTGCAAACTTTTCCGCTATACTGCCACTGTTGTCCGTTGACCCATTATCCACAATGATAAACTCAAAAAAAGGGAAGTTCTGTGCAAGAATAGATTGAATAGTTGATGTAACAAAATTTTCACGATTATAGGTAAGCATAATTACACTGATATTCATAACATAATCCACCTATTTCCATACCTTCCATGGTGCTGTGCCAGAATTCCATAATTTTTCCAAATTGCTTTTTTCACGCATAGTATCCATAGGCTGCCAGAAACCAGCATGGCGATATGCCACTAGTTGTCCATCTTGCACCATATGTTCCAAAGGTTCTTTTTCCAGAACTGTATTATCCCCTGTAAGATAGTTGAAAAACTCTGGTTGGCAAACAAAAAAGCCACCATTAATCCACCCGCCATCACCTTCCGGTTTTTCTTGAAAGGCTTGTACATTACTATTTTCTGCTAAAGCCAGTGCACCAAATCTGCCTAATGGCTGTACTGCCGTGATCGTAGTTGTCTTACCGTGATCTTTATGAAACTTTACCAACTCAGGAATATCTACATCACTTATACCATCACCATAGGTAAGCATAAACGGCTCCTTACCCACATACGGTTGTATCCGCTTTACACGCCCACCAGTCATAGTGTCTCTTCCTGTATCAACCAAAGTGACCTTCCATGGCTCTGCATGGTGATCATGAATAATCTGTTGGTTAGCCATGCGAAAATCAAAAGTAATGGTGGATTCCTGCAGGAAGTAATGGGCAAAATATTCTTTGATATAATACCCTTTATACCCTAGGCAAATAATAAAATCATTAAAACCATAATGTGAATAAATCTTCATAATATGCCATAAAATTGGCCGCTCGCCGATTTCGATCATTGGTTTGGGCTTTAAATGAGACTCTTCACTTATTCGGGTGCCGAAACCACCAGCCAATATGACTACCTTCATATCCTCATTCCTTTCAGTCCAATAATGTCACCAATTGATAAGTTAATGCCTGAAAACTAAAATGTTCAACTAGTTCATGTCCAATTTTATTGGAGCATATCTGGATTACACTTATTCATGCAATCACGAATTTTAATGAACTCTTCTGGTATAGTAATCTCTTCCTGATCGCTGCTTTTTAATACATCTCCGGCAAAATCCAATGCAGTTTTTCCTTGTAGATATTTAATAATTTGTTCAGCAAATTGTTCCCCAAATTTGTATGAATTCTGCAATAGCTTTCCTCTATTGCTTATAGCTGCTATTACTTGATCCTGCGTAAACAATTCATTCTTTATACAGTAATAAGCAGCTACCAGTAATGATAATAACTGCATAGATAACTTTTCGCCATTAATATTGCCACTCAAGCTAGCAGGGTTAATACGCCTAATGTAGACGTAGTTTTCTGAAACAAAAACTTTTTTATTTAAGTTATTACCGAATAATCGACTTAAGCTAACAAAATCTTCGCTTACTCTAAAGATATTCTCGGCACTCATCTCATGCATAGATTTAGTATTATATACGGCACCAGCATTAAAAGCTGCCATTTCTCCAGTCAAAAAAAATTGCTTAAGTACATCTCCACAAAACGCATTATTAAGACCAATTCTGTCATAGCCAATAGATAAAGTGTTCTTTTGATCCAAATTTAAAATATAGCGAGGAACGATTATAGCAATGTCGGATTTGCTAATCATCTTCATATCATTAGTAAAGCCGCCATCATTTAAACAAAGAAGAATATCATCGTCATCTAACGATAATACATTAGCTGTATCAATATTCATAAACCCTGTTTTCCTGGCAGCTGCTGGGCCTTGATTTACAGTATGCCGTATTACCTTTTGAACACCAAATCTTTTCTCAACTTTTTTAACAGCTTTTCTATGTTTTGCATTAGAACAATCATCTACAATGACCTTCGGAACTAACCCGAGTTTAAAGCCTCTCTCTAAATCACCAATTAAAATATCAGAACGATTGTAAGTTGTCATAAGTATTGTAATATCTTCAAGGTTCTTGATCGTCTGTTTTTGTTTTAGATTATCTTGCACGCTCTCCAAAATAGAAGGCTTTTTTTCAATCTGTTTGCTTGTTAACAGGTTTTTGATAGACACAATTTGTTTACTAAGTGAGTAGTTATCCTCTATATACCGTCTATACTCTTGAGAGTTATAATTATCAGAAATAATACTATTTACCGCTTCAGAAATAGTATTAAATAAATACTTCTTATCCCATACTTCATCAGCACAAATAAAATTGTGAATTATCGGCTTGATCCCCTGCGCCATAGCTTCGGCTATACCATAACCAAAACTTTCATGAATACTGGTAGATAAAAGATAGTTTTTATCCTTTAGCCATTCACTTATGTTACTCTGCCAGCCTTGAAAGATAACATGGTCTTGTAGTCCCATCTGCTGCACTTGGTAATTCCAGTACAATTCTACCAAAGGTTCTTGGAACTGACCCGCAAGATACAATTTATACCGCTTATCAAGTTTAATTAGCTCATAAATTATTTGTAATAGCAACACAGGATTCTTCCGTGAATGGATATAACCAATATAAGCAATATTAAACCCGGGATTCCGTTCGATCAACTGGTATTTATCCAGATGTACGCCATTTTCAATTGTTATTATGTTGACTCGTTGACGAAGATTTGATATCTGTTGTAGTAAGAAACGCTCAAGATGGGATGTGACTATTATGAGAGAATCAATGTTTTCCCAGTAAACTTTTGTCGGATGATCTGTAAATACTTCATATCGATGCAACCGGCAGAATATCTTTTTTTCTTTTGCCAGTGGCAGCCTGCTGCCATATCCCACCAACTCGTCACACCACTCAAACCAGCAGATATCAGCCCATTTCATTTCTGGTTCAATTTGTTTTAGATCTGTCACAATCACTTTTTTAGTTTCGTATTCCGACGACATGGCATTTATAATATCTCCGAGAAAGCTATCCAGATCTTTCTTAACAAAAAACACTAGTTTCTTCTTTTCTTCAGCGGGTTGATCTGCTGTAAAGTACGAACTAAGTTCATCAAACGTTTGTCGTGCAATATCTGTCTGCTCTTTACTATATTGACCTTTACTTAGCTGATAATATAAATTCGCGGCAATCACATAATCTTTTTTAAGTTGATATACATATGCCAAATTATACTGTAAATCAAAATCGTCTTTATTAATTGATAACCCTTGGCGAAACAGCTTTTCCGCATCACCTAATTGATTTTCCTTAATGGCAATAATTCCTTGCATTGAAAAAGCTTCCCTATCATCTTTTACCATATTCATATACTCACTAAGCAGCATTTTTGCTTCATGCAATTTATCACTGTTAATCAAGGTAGCTATATTATCTTTCACTTGACGTTGCATTGCTTCCAAATTTTCAGCCATTATCACACTATCCTAACCTCTTAATTTAATAGGGAACTGGTCTCAGTAAGATTCAACAATAGTTTTGACTCCAACAATATGATTTCAATATCATTAGGTACAATACTTTTATATTCTGCAATAACAGTCTTAGCCTGATTCAGTTCATTATTCTCTATCAAACTTTTTATCGAATCTTTTACCATAATTTTGTACTCTTCAAATTCGTTCTTTTTATCAGTGCTTTTTGCTTGCAATTCATTTAGTAGACTTTCAATACTTTTTTTCATTATTGGTAGAGCTTCCAATGCCTGCCGCAAGCAAATAATATACTCTGGTTGATTGTCCGCTTTATTGAGCTGCGCTTGAACCATATAAAGTAAAAATACTTCTTCATCATTTTTAACTTCATATACCATACAATTCTTGATTATGTCAGGATTATAAATAAGTTGAAGATATGAAATACCATCATGTATATAGCGTGCAAAAACTTTCTTATACTCGTTAGTATTTACCTTGTCCAAAATCAAGATATAGCGGCACAGCATCTTACTAATTTTGTATCCATTAATAGTGTTCGTACACTGATATTGTTGTAAGTACTCATATAATATCATACTCAAGTCATCATGTCGTTTGGCATTATTATCAAATAAGCTGCTAAACCAAATCTCTTTAAAACTGCTAAGTAATTTTTCTAAAGGATAGCGGTTTTTTACGAGATAATAAATGATATCGCTACAAAATAGAGGTAATGAAGAAAAATCAATTCGCTGAAGTTTTGCCAACGTATCCTCAGAATAACTTTCATCATTATCCTCAACAATCATCTGGCTCAGAATTCCATAATTGTCTTCCACATCACAAAAGGCCTTAGCCACCTCCACTCTCGCGGCATTGCTCAAAGCAGCTGTAATTTCTCCCATTTTTTCATAAAACACATTTTTCATACAATCTTCTACTACGTTATCATAGTAAACTCTCAACTCATTGTATCTATTTAATTCGATATATGAGAAAATAGTATTCTTCATAACACTAAGTATATCTTCCTTTTTACTTAGCTTATTCGTATATTCCAAAGCTTTTTCATAGCTTGCCGTTTTAGTATACAGATTGGCTAAGTTAAAAAACGCCATCTCTTGATTACCCAGTGTATAGTCAATAACTGCCGTATCCTTTTTAACAGTATCTTTCCTTGCACCTACTAAGATTAAATAGTTAAGATAGCTTTCGATAGCCTCCTGATATTTACCAAGAATCACCCGAGCTTCTGCTAAATAATAATGTATATCAATATAGGCATCACTGAGTTCAAAGGCTTCCAAACATATTTCTTCTACTTTTATATAATTGCGGGTAATTTTATACATCTGCGCCATGTGGGTATAAACAAACATACAACTCTTTGGCCTATTATGTTTAATAAATATTTCATATCCCTTTTCAATGATTTCAAGAGCTTCTTTAAAATCATCATGCATGGCATAGGTGACTGACAATTGATACCAATAATAAATATTTTCCGGTTCTTTTTCAAGCGCTTTTTTTAAGAGAACACTAGTGCGGGCGAACTTCTTTTCCATAAGTTCTTTATCTGTTGACATGTAGCCATAATGCAATAGGGATGCAGATAATTCAATTAGCATTCCTTTAAACATGGGCTGGTTATGAACTGAACCTTCATAGCGAAACTTCTTGGTCCTTCTAAACAAACGCGGGGTGATAAGAACGGAAAATTTATTAGGATTATTTCCATCAGTAAAACTTTTACCTGTAATGGCGGCTGCGCCAATCTTTTTATCAACGTCTGAGCACAGGAAATCAATTAGCTGCTGCGTTTCTTGCATAACCTCATCACCATCAATAATGAAAACCCATTCGCCTGTGGCATAACTTATTGTTATATTACGCATCTCCGAAAAGTCATGATTCCATTCATGAAAGTACACTTTATCTGTATAGCGTTTAGCAATTTCAACAGTATTATCTTCTGACCCGGTATCCACAATAAGTAGTTCTGAAAGTACAGCATCGCGGATGGGCTGGAGACTCTGCAAACATTGTTCCAGATACTTTGATTCATTTTTTACCATCATACATATACTCAGTTTCATAGTATAAATAGCCTCCTGCTTAATAAAAAATATAGATTATATGCAAACTTTTTAACTCTAAAAGTTAATTAAAAAATTTCTATATAATCTATATTTATATCTAACATTCTTCAATTTAATTTTAAAAGAGACTCTGGGGTAACCAGAGTCTCTTTTAATTTGTTTATTAGCCTTGTAACAATTGAAGAACTGATTGCGGCTGCTGATTGGCTTTGGCCAACATGGCAGTAGCAGCTTGTTGAAGAATATTATTCTTCTGGTAGGTGCTCATTTCAGAAGCCATATCTACATCGCGAATACGTGCTTCGGAAGCAGTTATGTTTTCATTGGAGGTATTCAGGTTGTCAATCGTATTGGTCAGTCGGTTTTGGTATGCGCCCAATTGTGAACGTTGTTGCGATACGGAATTGATAGCTTTATCGATGGTAGTAATTGCTTCATTAGCACTAGCTTGACCACTTACATCAATACCTGCAGCAACATATGCATTGGTAGTAACATTACCGTTAACTACAACAGCAGCCGAGGAATCAATTTCCTTAACATTAAATGACATAGTACCTGCTGAAAGCTTGTCATAATCAAATTCTAAGTTAACAGCTTCACCTGTTGCACCGTTACCAACCGTAACACCAGTATCGCCTTTGTGAACATCAACGGATGAACCAATATTTTGGTTTGCAACGCCATCGACAGTACCGGTCAATTGGAGAGTCTCATAAGATGTATACACGGAGAAACTATACTTATCGCCAACAGTATACTTACCACTATTATTGGCAACTGTAGCATTATCTAACTCGATTTTCATACCGTCAATGGTAACACCAGTATCAAAGTCTCCAGAAACGGTAATCCAGCTTGCACCACCGTCTTTTGAATAGGAAACCGATTTTACCGTGCTTGTGGTTGCAGTATTATCAACACTTGCCACTTTCACTTGGTAATCAGTATCAATAGTACCGGTAAATTTGTCAGAGTTAGATAATACCAGTGTTTCAGCATTGTTAGCATCTTTTTGTTTAACGGTTGTTACTGCACTATCAATTGAAGCATTAACTTGAGTTACACTGACTTTGTAACCAGTAGCTGCAGAAAATCCTCTACCAACACTTTCTAAGCTTAAAGCAGTAGTACCTACAGCAACACCAGTAGCTGCAGTAAGGGCAGATGCTACTCCCAGAGATGAAGCATCCATCGCACCAACCGAAACGGTTATATTTTGGTTGGCATTAGCACCAATGTGGAAAGTACTGCTCAGGCCACCAGCCAAAAGGTTTTGCGTATTAAACTCAGTGGTGTTGGAAATACGGGAAATTTCCTTGGCTAACTGGTCAACTTCAGACTGGATTTTAGTGCGGTCATCAGCCGTGTTCGTGTCAGAAGCTGATTGTACAGCCAGTTCTCTCATTCTTTGGAGAATGCTATGAGTTTGATCCAAGGCACCTTCAGCAGTTTGCAACATGGAGATGCCGTCTTGAGCGTTAGCAGAGGCTTGTTTTAAGCCGCTGATTTGACCTCTCATTTTTTCGGAGATAGCAAGACCTGCAGCATCATCGGCAGCGCCGTTGATGCGGAAACCAGTGGATAGATTTTTGATAGATTTGTTAGTAGCGTTTTCGTTTTTAGCGAGCGAATTCTGAGTGTTCAACGCAGATAGATTGTGATTGATAATCATTGTTATATTCCTCCCTGATTTTTAATATTCGGGCATCCTTGCCCAAATTTATTTGGTTTAGTACGCTGTGATTCACCCCGGCCGGTTGTGAATACAGAGTACTTTTTTACTTCACTAATAATATCGTACGGAGTTAAGAATATAATAATAGTTAATTTAATATTTTTTAAATATTTTTTTACGATAAATTATATTTATGGCGTTACTTATTGGTTCGAATTGAATACATGGAAAGATAAAGCGAGATTGCCACGCTGCGCTCGCAATGACCGGGGAGGAGTTATCTCGTCCATAGTCGTTAGTCATTGCGAACGGGGTCGGGCAATCTCGCTTTTGGGCTACTTGCTTATGTCTTATCGTTGATAAAGTTCCCAGCAACATTCAGTCGGCCTTCATACGCCTGGGACACGGTTTCCTGTTTTTTTAACCTGTTGAAAGCCATATGAAACTGGCCCATCAGCTTTTGATTCTCTTGCTGAACCTGCAACAGAAGGCTTTTCCCTTCAGGTGACGCATAATAATCGTCATCGGCTAGTTTTTCTAAAGTAACTTGCAAACTTTCTCGCTGTTCCAACAAAGACAAGAAAAGATCTAAATCCTGTTTGAATAGAAATTTTTTCATTTCCCGAGTTAGAAAAAGATAATCCTGCCATTTGGCATACAACTCGGTAACCATATCAATTACCGGCAGCTCTGGCTAAGCGCACTTGTTTCATGGCCTGTACCCAAGTGTCGCGGAACTCTGTTAGCATTTTTTTGGCCTGTTCAAGTTGTTCGGTGTCTTTTTTGATATTGCCTTCAACTAGGCAATGCAGGATGTATTCATCCAACAGCAACCAGTTTTTTGAAATTTCATAACTAGTATCTGTTGTGATCATAAACTCGCGGACTATATTTTGCGCGCGGATATTGGCATGATGTGCTTTTTCCAGATTTTTTTGTTCAATCGCCTGAATGCTTTCATTGACGAAACGGATGGCGCCATTATATAGCATAAGTGTCAACTCTTCTGGTGATGCGGTCATAATTTGTTGTCGCTTGTAAGCATTAGCCGTATTGGCAGCATTCATGACAATGCCTCCTTATATCTTGTGTCTTATCAGAATATCTGTAAATACTGAAGAATGTTTAGCTGCTGGTACCTAACATGGAGGACACATAGCTGCTTTGCTGGCTGAGTTTGCTCAGGGCCTCTTCCATCGCATTAAACTTCGTATAATATTGATTTTCGAGCTTAATCATTTTCTTATTCAGTGCCGTCAGTTGGGTCGTATAATCTTTGTATTGTTTACCCAGCACGCTGGTAATATCGGTTTTTGTGCTCGCCGTAATACCTGCTTGTTTGACAATACCGTCAGAAGCTGTTTGCAGTATAGTAGTTAGTTTTACGGCAATACCGTCATTGCTGGCCGTAGCGCTGTCTGTTCCAAAAATTTTGTAGACAGCATCCGGGTCTTCTTGCAAAGCGGCTTTCAGTTTATTTTCATCAAGATATAGCTTACCATTTTCTGTATAGTCCACACCAGTGCTAATCCCGAGGCTTGAAGCACTCGTATATTTGCCGGTCAAGCCGGAAACCTTGCTGGCAAAAGCACTTCGCATAGATTCGGCTAGCGTCTGCAATGTGGAATCATTGTGCAGTAAACCGGTTTTGACTTTTTCTGTCCATATTTTTTCGTCATCGTCACTCATTGCCTCTTTTTGGTCATCGGTTAAAGGCATATAGTCGGTGTCCCGTTTTTCGGTGACTTTTGTATTTATGGAACTTAACATAGTGTTATAGTCTTCAATAAACTTTTTAACACTGCTGACAATTTTGTCAGTATCGTTTTGGATGCCAATGTTAGTAGTGCCGGTAGACTGAAGATTGTAGGTTACACCAGCAACTGTAAATTTGTTGGTGGATTGAGTCATAGTCACACCATCAAGTTTAATTTGGGCATCCTGCCCCTGTTGCTTAGTAAACTTTAAACGATTATTTAAAAAGCTGATACCTGCCGAATCACTTCCCATAAGATTCAAGGTAGTATCACTATTGCCGGATTTCAGTGTAAATTTACCATCTTCAAAACTGGCTACAGCCGCTATAGTATTACCACTACTATCTTTTAGATTATTAATTTTATCAAGCAAATCCTGCACTGTTTCTGTGTCTGTATCTACAGTAATTGTAGCTGTATTGGTTCCATCTGAAACCGTCAAGCTGAGGCTACCCGACAAACCTTCAAAAACAGTGCTCAAATTCTCAGTAGTATCGGTGACGCCTGTATCCTCGGCACTGGAAATTCCATTGCTGTCAACATTACTAAAAGCAGCTATTTTGAGATTGTTACTCAAAAAGCGTAACCCACTAGTGCTACTATCGGTAAAATCAATACCGGTTTCCGAACCGGTGCTATTGGTATACAGATAAAACCGGTCTTGGGTAGCATCATAGGTAGCAGTGACACCTGCCCCCGAGTTATTGATATTACTAACCAAATCATTAATACTTTGTGAAGAACTAACTGTAACTTCTTTGCCATTAATATTGATATCAAAGACACCGTTAATACCAAACTGACTGGCCAATGTGTCTTTACTTGTACCAGTAGTAATCTTTTCCGTACTGCTCTGTGTTACGCCACTGGCAAGCTGCGATACTTTGATGGTATGGTTAATATTGATTGCATCGCCGTTAGCCGTAACTGACGCTACTGAGCTGTTGCTGGAAGTTACGCTTTTGGCAGCCAGCGTGCTCTTCATTTGAAAATTGAATACTTTATCATTGCGAAAGCTATTAATACTGGTATACATCGTATTATAAGCTTCTTTTTTCCACTGTACTAACGTCTGTTTCTGGGTCATCTTGGTATAAGGCTGCCGCGCAACCGTCATCATTTTTTCTACCATGGAGTCTACGTCCATCCCTGACCCGCTCAATCCATATACACGGTTAGAGCTACTCCCGCTTACACTACTTGTCATCCATGACAACCCCCTTTTATTACACTACAAAATTATATTTTTTGGTCAATCAGCGCACCGACAAGGTCGTGAATTTTTGCTACTACATCTAATATTTCTTTGGGAGGCGCTTCTTTAAGTACTTTTTGTGTTTTAATATCCACAATTTGCACTATCAGCCTGTCCGTTTTTTGGTGTAAAACGAATTTAAGATCGGTATCGAGATAGTGCATAAAGTCATTAAGGCCCTCAGTGACAGTCTCCATGCTCTCTTTGCTACACTTATCTGTATCTTCCGTTTTTTCCGTTTTATAGGCTTCTTCGTTCACCGGGAAACTGCTACTGCTTTTTACTACCAAATCTTCCTGGGGCATACTATTCGGTCTAGCAGCTACTGAATTCCCGGTAGTAGCGTTGTTTGAACTGGCACTCCTAATTTCCATAGATATCGCCTCCGTGCTTTCGATGTTTCCTTTATATGTATATCGGCATATAAAGGAAAAACTTAAGGCTTCCTTGCCTTAATATCCTTTAATACGTCTAAAATTCCGTCTTGCGCTGGAGTGGCGGCTTGTTTATTTTCAGCTACAATGGCGTCATACAACTCACCACGGTAGATTTTGATTTCTTTAGGAGCTTCAATGGCTAGACGGATATTTTCTCCTTTGGTATCGACAATGGTAATGATAATATTGTCATCAATCACAAGCCTTTCACCGACTTTACGGGTAAGTGCCAACATGCTATTTACCCCCTTTGCCTGGCTGCTTGTCAAACCCATTGGGGAACAGGCGATGCCGGGTAGTGTAAGGGGTTTTTTCCAGTACCATTTGGATGGCAATTCGGCTTTGGGTATTGATAATAACCGGCGCTAGCAAATTGGCCGTCATTTCTTCCGAATTGGCAGGTACGCTGACAATACTGATAATGTGTGGCGGATTAGCATCAGTAAGCCCTAATTCGCTTACAAGCTGGTCATCAAGGGTAAACTTGTAGTCTTGGAAAAAAGCAAATGGATCTACCACAATAAAGGTTAAATTCGGTTCGGCCAAAGATTGTAAAAAGGCAAACGGATTATCTGGCGCCGATGGCAGGTAAGCGAATTCCCGTTCTTTAGGAAAACCTGGTAGTCCATGGGGAAAATGAATCTGGCTATCTTCGGGAACCTCTATTTCTCCAAATCGTACGGAACGAATTAGCATAATGCACTCCTCGCGTAATTTTCTGTTATATCTGGATATCTACATTACTATCGACATACCGATAGTTCACTTGTGGATATTGCAACATGGTTAAATCAACGGTCCCGCGTTGCAGTTCCCCATCTACTGTACCCTGGTTAAGGCTAATGTTTAGCCGACCTGAAACAACTCTAACCTCAGCCGCATGCGGCGTCACCTTGATAGTCGGTTCAGCAACACTGGCAATGTTAATCTCCAACGGGGTTGGGTCCATAGACGCCTTAGCCAATTGTGCCAACGGATTGCCTTTGTTTTCAATCTTGGATAGCATAACGCCTTCACTGGCAATTTTACCAATGGCTGCGTAGACTGTCTTCATACCTTTACGGGCATTGTCACGGTCAAAATCGACATTGTTTTTTATGCCACGGGAGTAATTGCTGGGATAATTGTCAATAGTAAGCTCAGCCGCCGGTTGATGAATCTCTAATTGGACCGGTTGGGAGGATATCTGCACTTCCGGGTCGTTGATCTTCAAGTACAACATTGGATCTGTGACGTTAAGCCTGGCTTTTACATCCTGTTGCGTTACTCTAACTTGAAACATCGGTTATCCCCCCCTTTTTTCGAACTATTAGCTTAAGAAGTCTACCAGTGAAGTCGGCATAATTTTTCCACCTACAGCCAATGCGCTACGGTATATATTTTGGGCTGTATTGAAATCAGTAATAGCCTTAGCCATATCAATATCTTCGGTATTAGCTATATCTGTCTGAATAACGGTGTTCTGATTTAGCAACATATTGTACGCCATTTCATACATGGACATCCGCGCCCCCAAATTGGTTTGAGATTTCAACTGCAGATTGTGGTCGTCACTAACATATTGAGTTGCCACGGAGGATAGCCATTCTACATCAGGGCCGTTACCCTGCGGTAAGTCGAAAGAATAAGCGTCATTAACCATATTTTTCGAATTTGCTGCGATTGTCATGGTTAAGCCACTTAAGCCGCTTATTGTTGTGTCACTTGGCAGTTTAATTTCCGTGGAAGTCCCTGTAGTTGTAATAAATGAATTAGACTTAGCTATAACCGTGTAAGTATCCGTAGTTTTATTGGCTGTATTTGTAGGGATATGTAACACCACACCTGTTGCCAACTGGATATTGGCAGTCGAAGAAGTTTTCCCCGTATCGGTATCTGTAGTAATGTCATAGGTAATGTTGATAGCCGGATCTCCGTTTATTTCGGTTATTTTTCCATTTTCATCTACTCCGGTAATAGCTACAGTATAGGGACCCGCAGTTAGATTTCCCGTCACTGTCGCCGCACTGCCAGATGAATTGGTCTGGGTTACATTATAATTACTCAAACTAGTCCAGGTGCTGCCGCCATCACTGGAATAGGACGCCGCCGTTACCTGTCCTGAACTGTCGATATCGTCAATTCGAACACTATTAGGAATGGATTCTGTATTAGTTGCTGTACCTGTTATTGTGGCAGCGCCACCGCTGGCATTACTCTGAGCAACATCGAAAGCGTCTTGCGGTACTCGGAAGGAATAGACATCAGCGTGGATAGTGCCGTTGGCATCTGCTGTTTCACTTTTGTTATTTGTATTATCGGCAATACTAAAGGTTACACCATCCGCAAAGACTATCTTCGCGGGGTTATTTGCGATATTAATAGAAGGTATCGTAGTAGGATTTGTCGCATTGTCGACCGGTATATCAGTCCATTCGCTACCATCTTTGGAATAAGCTACAGAGGTTACATGACCCGTAGCATCAGCATTTTTTATTTTTATATCGTAATTGGCGTAACCCGCTCCCGTATATTTACCGCCAACTGTACCAGTACCACCAGCAGAGTTAGTCTGAGTCACGGTAGATGTTTTGCGTAATTCATTTTTGATTTCCAGTAAGTTATTAAGCACACTCAAGGTTTTCTGCCCATAAATAGTTTTTTCAGCACCAAACACATCAGTACCTGTCAAGTTGACACTATCCTGAGTCGGATTAACCGCCCCTGCTTGTATTGGCATGGAAATACGGCTGTTGTCGCCATTATATATCACAACTTCTTTGGTTAAATCAGAATTTGGGTCTTTAATTGTCGTACGCACAAAAGGCTGCGTGGAATCATTTTGTCCGCCGAACAGATATCTATCGCCAATTTTTGTATTGCCCAGCGACACCACTTGGTTAATTAAACCATCGATTTGGGCACCAATGGTGTTTAAGGCATCGGTCGGTTTGGTATCGTCGGCACTAACTACCAACTCTTTTACCTTAATCATAACAGAACTTAAATCAGACATAACTCCGTCGGTGTTTTCCATCCAGGACTGTGCATCCTGCAAATTCTGGGTATATTGTTCATTGAGTACTTGACTGGTTTTGTAGGTTAAATCCCGTACGGCCCTGACCGGATCATCGGACGGGCGATGCAGCGATTTGCCGTCTGATAGTTGTTCTTGAAGAGTATTCTGCGTTTCCATGGAATCATTAAGACTACGCAGAAAGTTGTATCTCATCATATTACTAGAAATTCTCAAATTAATTCACCTCGTTTATCGGCCCACTACGCCGGTGCTATTGATCAGTTTATCAAGCATTTCATCCATTGTCGTCAAGACTCTAGCGGCTGCGTTATAGCCTTTTTGAAATTAAAGGACGGCATTATCGCCGCTGGCTACATTACCTTTGGAAACGGTAAAGAAATATTGGTCTGTAGCTTTGTTACCAGTAGTACCCGTTTTATCAGCAATTTTCATAGTAAGGGTAACTCCGTTAACAGCAAAAGAAAATGTACCATCAGTAGAAACCACACCCGCAGGATTTTTGCATAAGACCGGAGTGGTTGACCATGTAGTTCCACCATCCGTAGAATACTTAATTTGTTTAATATGCCCTGTAGCAGTATCAATACTGGCTGTCGTACTGTCATAGGGCTGAACAATCACCGACGTAGCA
>JAGGAA010000130.1 GCA_017889675.1 Bacillota bacterium
AATAGCGCGGAGTAAAGCCGGATCTTTTGACATAAATGAAACACCTAGACCTGCTTCGACCATCCAATGCACGCTTTCCATGCGGGTTGTTTTATTAGGTATATCTGGAGTAAAACCTCTTTTTTTACAAAAATCCATAAACCATTCGAAGGCCTGCTTGCATTCTGTTTCATAAAGTAAAATAAAAGGGTCTTGGGCTAACAGCGAAATATCAATTGCAGTTTCACCAGCGTAAGGGTGATCACTTGGCAAGAGAAAGCATAAGGGGCTGCGGTGAATCAATCGCTGCATAAATTGACTATCCGGCAAGTCATTTCCCAACATGATAATAAAGCCAAGATCTACTTCTTCCCGGTCTAACTCATCTTTTATCATTTTAAGAGTAAGTACTCGAATATCGATACTGATTTGTGGGTATAGAGCCCTGAATCTTTTTAGAGCATGCGGCAGAAAGGCACTTTCAATTCCAAAACAGCCAATTCTTAGGCTGCCGCGGATACCACGCTGCGCTTGCTGAGTTTTTTCAATGACTTCGCCTACCTTCTCCATAAGACTATTGCCTTCGCGTAATAGTGTCTTTCCTGCTGGTGTTAATTCCAAAGAGCGGTGATTGCGAATAAACAATTCGACGCCCAATTCTTCTTCAAGCTCGGCAATTTGTTTACTTAATGCTGACTGTCCTATATATATTCGTTTAGCTGCTTCAGTAAAACTTAGATATTGTGCAACCATTAGAAAAGAACGTAGATTGCGTATGTCCATGTTAAATCCCCCTGATTTCAACAAGCTGTCTATAATAATAATAATATAGCTGCCACTAAAATGGTAGTGTTCGACAAATTTTCTATGATTGTTAGGAATAGCTCGCGTAATTATAGGAATTTGACGAAATTATCAATCAGGGATACTATAGACACTATAGATAATGCAGAGGAGTGGGTATGATGAAAACAGCACAACAATTGCTTCAGGAACGTACTGAAAGAATAAGAAAAACGATTGCCTTTGAGGAAACGGATCGTACGCCGGTTATAGTCGCAGGAGATGCTGTTTTTGCAAGGCATGTAGGCATGAAGTTGTCAGAATTTGTATCAAATATGAAAGCTTCCCATCAAGCAATTTTATCATCATTTAAAGATTTAGGCGATGTTGATGGAACAGGCAGTACCTATGCGACCGCCACAATTTTTCCGTTAATTTTTTATTCGAAAGTCAAATTACCTGGACGTGATCTTCCTGATGATACTCCGTGGCAGCTTGACGAACAAGAATTGATGACAGTGGAAGACTATGATACCATTTTGAATAAAGGCTGGAAAGCTTTTAGCGATGATTATTTGAAAAATCGAGTGGGCTTTGATCTTGATGCGATCCGTGAACAATTGAAGGGTGTCCCGCAATTTATTAAAGATTTTGAAGATGCCGGCATTATGGTATATTCCCCCAAAGCATCCTCTACAGTTAATGAATTTTTGGGCGGTGGGCGATCATTCCCCAAATTCATGAGAGATATGTTTAAAATGCCGGACAAGGTTGAGGCTGTTTTAGACGTTATTCTTGAAGAAAATCTAGCAGAATTACGTCAGCAAATACGAGCCATTAAACCTATGGTTGTCTTTATGTCACCAGCAAGGGGAGCTAGTGAATTCTATTCTCCGAAGATCTGGCAGCGCTTTGTTTGGAAGTATCTAAAGGCAGCTGCTGAGGCAATTATTGAAGAAGGTGCAATAGCAGACCTTCACATTGACGGTAACTGGGAGCGTGATTTGGAATTTTTCAAAAGCTTACCTAGACAGAAATGCATCTTTGAGTGCGATGGCGCTACCAATATCTATAAGATAAGAGAGGTTCTTGGCGACCACATGTGTATTAAAGGGGATGTTCCTGCTGCTATGTTAGCGCTTGGTACTCCTGACGATGTGTATAACTATTCCACAAAATTAATTAAGGACATGGGAAAAGGATTTATTCTTGCTTCTGGTTGTACTATACCGCCAAATGCTAAATTTGAAAATGTTAAGGCTATGGTTGCCGCCGCTTCCGGTAAGTAGTATCATTGTTAAACCCAATCGTATTCTTATAGCAAGTGTATTGTTCATAGGTAATAATGGTA
The DNA here is from genome assembly GCA_017889675.1 of Bacillota bacterium. GTDB lineage: Bacteria > Bacillota > Negativicutes > Sporomusales > Sporomusaceae > Sporomusa. Next base: position 2,114 of record JAGGAA010000130.1, read on the forward strand.
TCCCCCAAAAACACCTCAATGTCTGGTAAAGATATTACTGAAGTGTAGACAGAAAGACCAAAAGAACCAGGAACCGAGTTATATCGTAATCCTGGTTCTTTATATTTGTAATAATGACATTGTTTTAGTTAATGAACGCTCGATTTATAGAAAACTGGACAAGTGCTATAAAAAAGCAGCACGTTTCAATTGACAAAATTAGTAATTTACATGTAAGATATAGATGTATAGATAAAGAAGGCTGCGCTTAAGCACTTCCAAGGGAAGGATGTTATGAGAAATCGCGAAAACCTTATACCTGTTTACTATCGCTTAGCTGAGGATATAAAGCACCAGATTGAGTCTGGTGTTCTAAAAGACGGAAATATTCTTCCGACTGAAGCCCAGTTAGGTGAGCAATATGCTATAAGCCGCATGACTGTTCGGCAAGGTATTGCCCTGCTGGCAGAGGCCGGATTAATTGAAACAGTTAAAGGCAAGGGTAGTTTTGTTACCCGTCTCCGCCTAAATCAGTTGGTTATTGATTTAAAAAATAATGGTACTGGGAAAGAGAAGTTACATTATAAGCTTATAGGTGTCAACTTAATTCGTAACAACCTGGAATTAGCCCGGGAATTGGGTTTTAGCGGGGAAACAAACGTGATTATGGTAAAACGCCTATTGGTTAAAGAAAATTTACCTGTAGCTATTGAGGAAAAATTCCTGCGGTACCAAAAAGGTAAGCCCTTATTGGAAACACAGCTGGAATATGCGGATTTCCCGGAATTGGTTGCTAAACATCAGGACAGTGTACCTGTACGCAATGATATGGCAATATCGGTTTCAGTTTTGTCTGCAGAACAAGCTAAATTGTTAGAAGCGGACGAAATGCTTCCGGCATTGGTAGTAAAACAAGTTATTTACGCTAAAGAAGACATATCTTTAGGAGTTTCCATCATGGTTTGTCATAAAGACAGATTTGAATTGACGGCTACCTCATATCCACTTTCAGGAAGGTTGTGAGATTATGCTAAAAATCCAGAAAATGCTGGTCTGTGCCATGGCCAGACTGGACGAAGTCACGGTGATGAATCTTGTTAAACAAGGTCTTCAGATGGGGATTAATCCGTATGTTCTACTGGAGGAAATTCGGTTAGGGACTGACCGGGTAGGTGAGCTTTACAGTAAAGGGGAATACTTTTTATCAGACCTAATTATGGCCTCTGAAATTTTTAAAGATGTACTTACCCTAGTAAATCAAGATAGAGTAGTTAACGCTATAGCTTCATATCCTACTGTCGTATTTGGTACAGTGGCAGAGGATATTCACGATATTGGCAAAAATATCACAACAGGTATTATGCGCTACAATGGCTTCGATATTTGTGATTTGGGGGTTAACGTTCAAGGAGAACAATTTATCGAAGCCGTCAAACTACACAATAGTCGGGTTGTGTGTTTAACCGGACTGATTACTGAAGCTTTTGATTCCATGAAAAACACGATTACACATCTGGAAGAAACCGGGCTTCGTTCCCAGACTACGGTAATTATCGGCGGTTTAGTCAATGAAAGTGTAAGAAAATATACAGGAGCTGATTATTGGGCTACTGATTGTACCAAGGTAATCGAATTGTGCCGGAATATCTTTGCACCCAATAAGCGAAGAATTCAATCGTCGTAAAGGAAGTGGTCAGATGGGGACTGCAATATTAGCATGCCAGACACTCCAAGCAGAACTTACATTAGCAATACAGGAAACCAAGGTAGACTTCCCTATTATATATGTTGAATCCGGTCTGCATAACACACCTGAATTATTGCATAAAAGAATTCAAGAGGAGATCAATCGGATAGACAATGTTGACACAATATTGCTGCTATTTGGGTATTGTGGGAATAGTTTGCTTGGTATTAAGTCAGATAGGTCGAAATTGGTACTTCCAAAGGTCGATGATTGTATTCCGTTACTCTTAGGTTCTTGTGAAGCCAGAAAAAGCATATCCAAAGAGATGGGGACATATTTTTTGACCAAAGGATGGTTGGATTACGAGAAAAACCTGCTTAAAGAATATGAGCGTTGTATTGAACGCTATGGCCAAGCTAGAACCTCAAAGATAATGAAAATTATGTTGGGACATTATAAACGCTTTATGTTGATAGATACAGGCGCTTATCCGGTGGAAAGCGTGCTGGCACAAACGAAGGATATTGCGGAAAGACTCAATCTCTGTCATGACATTACACCAGGATCGCTGCGCTTATTTCATAAGTTGTTGCAAGGGGAATGGGATGAGGAATTTCTGGTGCTCGAACCAGGCGAGGCCGTTACAATAAGTGATATTTGCGGCAGCAGTGATGCTGCTCAGACCCAGATTGGTCAAGGCGCATCCTTAAAGTTATATGGATGTTAAGTGGCAAGTAAAAGCAAACAACGTCCTGAATCCTTACTAATGGGTTCAGGACGTTGTTTTGCTTAGTAAGGCAAGACTAATTATAAGAAAAATAAAAAAATATTGACAAATCATTTAATTTTAGCTACCATCTACATATAGATGTATATACAATAATTTTTTTAAAAAATGGTTTTTCTATTAGTATCCTTACGATGAGGATCACAAGGGGGCAACTAGAAATGGAGAATAGTTTTAATGAACTAATTGCGTTTTTGGGAGCGGTAGAGAAATACGGTCGATATAATTAATTGCTGATACAGCCAAAGCAGTCCCACATACATGTGTGACTATTTGCTATGTGTTTACAAAAAACAAGATAAGCCATGATATGGGGCAGGACAAATAGGACTCCCATAATGAGGCAAATGTTTTCTGGTTTGTTCGAGAGCGTACAAAAATACAAAATGGTGGGATGCTTGGTGAAAAGTATAAGAGCAAAACTTGCGGTAACAGTAATCACTTTATTTGTGGTTGCGCTTGGTGTGCTGGCTGGACTTAATTATTGGCAATCACAGAAAATGCTAACACAGGATGTTGAAAATGAAATTGCCCTTGTGGCGCAAACCAACGGCGAGGCAGTCGGCATGTGGCTTGCGGAACATAAGACAGAATTGGAGGCAATTTCACGGTCGCCGATTATGGCAAGTGGCAACCGTGAGGCCATGGTGTCTTATATTATCTCAGAACTAAACAATAACAAGCTTTACGAAAACATTTTTTGGACTGATGCTCAAGGAAACTATCTTGATACTCACGGTGTAGCCGGAAACTCAACGAACCGACCTTATTTTCCAAGTGCAATTGCGGGGAACACGTTCATCACAGATCCGATACTATCCCCGGTTAGTGGTAAGCTTGTCGTGGTTATTGCTACCCCAATCAAGGCTGAGGGGCGCATTGTTGGGATATTAGCAGGATCGATCAGTATTGATGAAGTAGAAAAACGCATTCTTGGTATAAAAGTTATATGGGCGAAGAAAAATACTTAGCGTACGCGCCGATTGCCGGAACCCCCTGGTCCATTGGAGCAAATGTGTCTGTTAGTGAAGCCAAGGCACAGCTGAGAACCTTTGCCTGGATTTCAATAATTACCATTGTTGTGGTACTTATTGTAGCTAGTTTCGCTATCTTGTTGACCGCAGCTCGTATCGCGAAACCAGCAGGATCTATTTATGATGTATCTAAAGGTATGGATGAGCAGTTGACTGTAGCCAATGATACTTCGGCTGTGGTACGACAAATGTCGGCCAGTATCCAGCAGATTGCTGCGAATATTAGTGAAGTAGCGACGCAATCGACGCAGGCTGCGACTAAGGCCAATGTAGGCAACAAATCTGTCGATAAAGCGGTAAGTCAAATGGCCAGTATTGAACAGACTGTTCTCAATTCGGCTGGTG
>JAGGAA010000367.1 GCA_017889675.1 Bacillota bacterium
CATACGAGATCCTGAGATGTCTCGTGGGCTCGGAGATGTGTATAAGAGACAGGGTATAATCTTCATGTAAAAGCTCATGTATACACGGTTTGTAAAATAAGCGCACTAAGCGGTTTTAGTGCACTTTCTTTTTACGCAGGATTAGTAATTTAGAGAGTGGGGGCGATTTGATGCGGGCCAATACCCAACGCGACGTGTACGTTTGTTTTGAGAATATGACTGATGAACAAATTGTTATCGATGCCAAGGATAATGACAACACTGTCGCACTGGAGTATTTGATTAACAAGTACCGCAACTTCGTCCGCGCCAAAGCCAGGTCCTATTTTCTGATTGGTGCTGATCGGGAGGACATTATCCAGGAAGGCATGATCGGATTATATAAGGCCATTCGGGATTTTCGTAATGATAAGCTTTCCTCATTTCGGGCGTTTGCTGAGTTATGTGTTACACGTCAGATTATTACGGCAATAAAAACAGCAACCCGTCAAAAACATATTCCTCTGAATTCGTATGTATCTTTGAATAAGCCTATTTATGACGAAGATTCTGATCGCACGTTGCTTGACGTGCTTTCGGGTTCGAAGATTGCCGATCCAGAAGAACTTGTCATTAGTAGGGAAGAGTTTGTCGATATTGAGGAAAAAATGGGAGAGATACTCAGCGACCTAGAGTGGAAGGTGCTGATGTCTTATTTAGACGGGAAGTCATACCAAGAAATTGCTGTTGAACTTGATCGGCATGTAAAATCAATTGATAATGCCTTGCAACGTGTGAAGCGCAAATTAGAGCGATATCTTGACAATCGCGGTGATGACACCGACATTGGCGGCTTGTATAATGGCCTGGCAGGTCTGAACAAGGAGATTTTGGACGAATTGAAGGACTTTGACAGTGGGATTGACGATTAAATCGATACGTATTCGTGGCTGGGAGAGACTTGCCTGAAAAATGGTAAGTCTCTATTTAATTATCGGCTTTAGCCAGTGGGGCGCACGTTTTTAGCGCTCCACAATAAACCACCCGCTAGGCGGGTGCGGAAACGGATGTTATACAAAAAAATCACCTTTTCGTTATAATTTAGGTGTTCAAGCCAATTTATAACGAAAGAAAAGGTGATTTTAATGGCAACCAAGGCAAATAGTTTGTCTCATACGAAATGGATGTGTAAATATCATATCGTATTTACTCCAAAGTATAGACGAAAAATAATCTATAATCAATACAAGGAAAGTGTAAGAGATATTTTAAAACAGCTATGTTCATACAAGGGAGTAGAAATAATCGAAGGAAAAGTAATGGCAGATCATGTACATATGCTGATAAGTATACCACCAAAGATTAGCATATCATCGTTTATGGGGTACTTAAAAGGAAAAAGCGCATTGATGATATTTGATAAACATGCAAACTTGAAGTATAAGTTTGGAAACCGACATTTCTGGGCAGAGGGTTATTACGTAAGTACAGTAGGACTTAATGAAGCAACGATAAAAAAATATATTGAAGAACAAGAAAAACATGATATAGCTATGGATAAATTGAGTGTCAAAGAGTATGAAGACCCCTTTAAGGGGTAGCTGACAATAATAATACCCTTTCAAGGGTCGCAACGAGTCAAGGACGTTAGGCTTGAACAAAGTGAAAGCCAGCGTCTTTAGACGCTGGTCGGTAACTGCCCCTTATAGGGGCGAGCAAACCACCCGTTGGACGGGTGGTTTTGATTGTTATTTGATCCGTTAGGTGGATAGATGGATTCTAAACCAATCAGCAGCATGATTGGCTACTTGCTCTAGAGTTCCTGGTTCCTCAAATAAATGCGTAGCGCCTGGCACGAGGATGAGGTTTTTTGTGCATTGGAGTTTTGTAAAGGCATCTTGATTTAGTTCTATTACCCCAAAATCGCAGTCACCAACAAGAAGCAGAACCGGCGATACTACTCGACGTATGTCTTCTCCTGCTAAGTCAGGTCGTCCTCCACGGGAGACTACTGCATTAATTGTAGCTTCCTTTACAGCCGCTTTCAAAGCTGCCGCTGCGCCGGTGCTCGCTCCAAAGTAGCCTATGGGAAGACCTTGAGTGTGGATGCTATTTCTCACCCAAGTGGTAGCTGTAACTAGCCGCTGTGTAAGTAGCTCGATATCAAATCTTGTGTTGTAATTTCTGTCCTCTTCAGGCGTCAATAGATCCATAAGTAAAGTAGCTAGCCCATTGTTATTGAGTATACGTGCGACAAAATTGTTGCGAGGGCTATGCCGGCTGCTTCCGCTACCATGGGCGAAGAGTACTAATCCGCGCGATTGGGCTGGTATACTAAGTGCTCCTTCGATTACTGAATTGTCTGCAGGAATATGAATCAATTTTTCGGTTATGCTCAAAGTTATCCCTCCGATTATTACATTACTATTATCGTTAACAAGAGAGCCTATTTTTAACAATACCTTTTTGTTATATTGGGAGATTAATATAATTTCTGACCTTGGAGATTTACAATACAACAACCAAGTGTATATTAAAAGGTAGTGCATTTATTATTCCAATTTGTGCTCCTGAATTGAAGGTACAAGACTAAATATAATATTGACAAGAGTGTCAAGAAGAACTAAAATCGATTCGAGACTTATCGAAATATGATAGGATTGACTTAAGGGGTTGCAAAATGGAGACTAAAAAAATAGCAAAGATATTTAAGGCGCTTTCAAATCCAAATCGGTTAGAATTATATTTAAAAATTGCCGAGGCGCACGAAGCTAGTTTTAAAAGTGGCTGTGAATGCTTTGTTACAGATATCATTGATTGTTTGAATATTGGTGCTCCAACAATATCACATCATATAAAGGAATTGGCGAACGCAGATCTGATTACAACTGAAAAAAGGGGTAAATTTCTAATCTGCAAGGTAAATGAACACCTGGTTGCTGAAGTGAGTGAGATATTAACACTAAAGCATCCGACTGAATAATCTATTTCTAACCTTATATAACGCTTCAATTCCGATAATTGTAATGCCTATGGTTTTTGATTATTTACTGCAGTTATGGTGGAAATACAAAAGATAAAAAAGTGTTGACATAACAAAAAAGTTGCGATATACTACAGAAGTTGTGAAATTGCATATTCGGTGTCGATAGCTAAGAGGATCCACCTGTTCCCATACCGAACACAGTAGTTAAGCTCTTACACGCTGAAGGTACTTGGCTGGAAACGGCCTGGGAGATTAAGTAGATGCCGATTAATCGCTTACAATGTGTAGCGATTTTTTTAAAAAAAGATGTTGACAACACCACGATGTTATGTTAACATATACAAGTCGCCTCAAACGGGGCGCAAACAAAAAAGTGTTCTTTGAAAACTAAACAATGTAGGTAAATAAAAGCCAGATGTGCGGGTTGCACTTGAAAAAGAGCAACCGAAACAAAAGTAATTCTTTAAATTTTTAAGAGCCATCAAGGCTCCAAAAAATAAATTTTTTGGAGAGTTTGATCCTGGCTCAGGACGAACGCTGGCGGCGTGCCTAACACATGCAAGTC
>JAGGAA010000131.1 GCA_017889675.1 Bacillota bacterium
AACGAGAGAAACACGAGCCCAGACGTCAACAACGATCCCTTTATCCAGGATGCGGTCAACGACTTCAACCAGACTGGAGGATGCCATTGCAGTTCTAACGGCCATTTTTTCACCTCCTTTAAGCTAGTAAAATGACGAGATATGATGATGCTGCTGCTATATTACGGTAACTTTTACTGTATTATATGCCGGAGGGGCAGAAAGTGTCTTTACTACCGGCAAATGCATTTCTGGAATTTGTAGGATCTATAGTTGGAAACGCAGAGCTTGATAGTAGACAAGCTTATTGGCAGGCGCTGCTTTTTACAAAAAATTTTGCAATGCCAAGGCATTTTACCGACTCACATTTACAACATTCAATGGCAAATTTTCTCAAACAATTACTGGAAAATAGTTTTGTCTGGCCAGGAAGAACTGTATCAGTTATAGGGGATTTACAGCCAGCTTCTGCAAGCAGAACTTTCATGGTACAATGGCCCTTGTTGTTTATCCATATAAAAATATCTACATCATCTGTAGCTTGCCAATATACTCGTGGTTGAGCATCACAAGGTTGAGCAATTGTTATCAACGGTAATTCAAAGAAGCATGAAGCGCATGATTGGGGATGGGAATAAATACATGGTCTTGCTTTGGTGTGGTCTTTAACAAAATCAGTCGGAGAAATAGTTTCATTAAAATTAGCTTTTTTTTCGGTTTCGGACATACATATACCTCCTTGTAAAATTAGTATGAGTGTATTTCTTTGTATTTTATGAGGGTTATAAACAAATGGTGCTTTACGGGGACAAATGAAATGTCAAGAAATCAATCTAAGCAGAAGCAAAGGGACATTCTTTTTATAACCAATCCTGGCCTTAGTGGCAAAAAACATAAGAGTAGTGCCCTGTTGTCGGATAGACATCAGGACACTTTTCATAAGGAAACGGATCAATGGTTAACTTGGGAAAGAAGTGGAATTTAGGAACAAATTTGATAACCTGTCATATCATGTTAATAAAGAGAGCTTAATACAATTGAAGGCGCTTTTAAAATGAAGAGTAAAATTGTATTCTGGTATTATTTTTAAATATATTGGTTCTATACTTCCCTATAATTTCGTAGAAATTATAGGGAAGCTAAAAGGAGTGAGGTTATGTTAGTCGCTCTATTGCTTTTTCCCTTAATTGCTCCGGTCGCGGGCATAGCTGCTTTAGCAGAAAAGATTGTCGAACAGAGTGACGCTGAATACCGGGACAAAACAAAAATTAGCATGGAACTCGCAGAAGTACAAATACAACTAGATCTGGGTCAGATCAGTGAAGACGAATACTATGAGCGAGAGCAGGAACTGATGAGAAAATTGGCTGTAATTGAGGCATTGGAAGAAGAGGAAGAAGGGTGAGGGAGGGGGGAGAGAATAAGATTTTCACATAACACAAAAAAGCTACTTCAAGCATATAATGTTATATAAGACATAAAGGAGATGATAAAAATAGGAAAAGATGACACCGATAAGGTTTTGTCCTGGTCCTGTCGGTTGCGTCTTTCACCTTATGACCGGCTGATTTCCAGTAAAGACTCGTATACGAAACTCTTGGTTTCACTTATATTTTAAGGGGGAATTAATATATGGATTCAATGTCAAAAACTAATGGTAAAGATAATTTAGAGGATGGTCGATATCCAAAATCAGGTTTAACTCTTTTAAAATGTGGAACTCCTGGCATAGCATCGATAACTATACCGACATGTGGAGCGCCTGTAGGAGTTACCGTTGCTTCTCTTACGACAAATACTTCTTGCTTTTGTAATCCACGCATAAAGCTTGAATTTGCTAGTAATGTAACAGTTCCAGCTGCTAAGGCTATAACTTTAAACTATCAGGTATTTAAGCAATGTAACAATCAGTACCAAGCAGTTGCTGTTGGACCAAAATGGGTTTTCGAAAGAGCCCGTGCTGTTGCTGTAAATCCTTGTGAAACTGTATCTTTAGTTACTACAGATACAGTCTCATTCTTCGTTTGTGATTGTGGTGATTGTCCAAGTAAATGCTGTACCTATACTGTAGTAGTAACTCCTGACATTAATATGGATGGTGGTACTGTTAGTATTATTACCAATGCGACACTTTGCGCAATAATTGTAGAGGGTGCAAATCAATGTTGTAATGCTCCCCGGTCTGAAGACACGAATTCGGAAATTTAAGTGTGCATAATTCCTCTCATTTTATCTAATTGTTCCGCTACTTCTTTATCTCTTGTTTATTATATTGGAGTGAACCATTTCTCACGTTTTACCCCTTCCAAACCAAATTCTATAAACACCACTGGGGCTGTGTTGAAACTTAGTTTCAGCGCGGCCTTATTGTATCTACTCTGGCATTTCTATTAACGAAGGACTAAAAATCACTAACCCGTCATATCATGTTAGCAAAGAGCGGCTTATACAATTGGAGGCGTTTTTATAAATAGATGAAATGTACAAGTAGAAAAGTAAATTGTTAAAGTACGAGGTGCAATGCTAATAACCTTATTGTTTTTTCTCTAATTGTTTCCGATCAAGGAGGTTTGAAAAATGGTGCCGACAAAAAGCACAGGAGGAGTAAGCCTGCTTGATGTCGTCGACAGGATACTTGACAAAGGGATAGTTATCAACGCCGACATTTCAGTTACGCTGGTGGGAGTTGAGCTATTAGGTATTAAGCTAAGAGCGACCATAGCCTCATTTGAAACAGCGGCAAAATATGGTGTGCAATTTCCTTTCGATTTGCAAATGAATGAAAAGTTGCTAAAAGAGGCTAAAGAAGACAAAGAAACTTGTCCAAGATGTAATAAAGTATCAGCTAAAGAGGAATTGCTTACAACTGGCTGCCCGTGGTGTGGATGGGTAAGTGCCAAGGTATTGCAAGTTTTGTCTGAGCGTTGATGGTACATAAACCTTTGACGTGTGTCCAAAGGACTTTGCGTAAGACAAATCTTTTTTTAGGAGTAAGTATGCATATTGATATTGATGAAGGGAATTTGCAGGCAGGTGTTCTGGGTTTGGTGCTGGCTCTGGTTGAAATTATCCAAGACGCGCTTAAAACGCAGGCTCTTCGACGAATTGAAGGAGGAGGATTGGATGATGATGAAATTGAGCGGCTTGGCAACGCTCTTATGGAGTTGGAGCAAACTGTAACGAAGATTAAGGTGGAACAAAACCTTCAGTCGGCAGTTGAACAGATCCGTACTGGCCTTGATGACATAATAAACGAGGTGGTTGATATATTTAATCCAAAGGAGTGAGTGGAAGATTATGCCTCACAACAAGAATTATTTTTTGGCCGGTGATGCTGGTAGTTTAGAGGGAGCTGCTGGCGCTTTGCCGGCAGGGCGATATCTTTATTGTGTGATCGAGATTGGCGATAGCTTGATACAACCGACCATGCGGGGTATTGATGAAACGTATGTTTATGCGATACAGTACAGGGATATTGCTGTGTTAACGCATGATTGTAAGTCGGAACCGTACAATTCTGACGATGAAAGACAGGTGATCGACTGGGTATTGTGTCATGAGAAAGTGATCGAAGCAGCAATGAGCAGTTATGCTAATATCTTGCCATTTGCCTTTAATACCATTGTTAAAGGCAAACCGGGCGAAGTGGCGGCAGACAGTCTGATTCATTGGCTTGAAATGAATTACAGTCGGCTAAAAAGCAAACTCAAAATCGTCTGCGGTAAAAAAGAATATATTGTGAAAGTATTTTTGGACTGCTGCATAGCGGCAACTGAACTTATGAATACCGACTTTGAACTAAAGGCACTGCAGGAGGAAGTGAATGTCAGCGCCAAGGGCAAAGCTTTTTTAATGCAAGGAAAGCTTCAAACCCTGCTAAAACAAAAGCTGGCCGATCATGCAGATAAATTATTTCATGATATCTATGCAAGCATTACCCCAACTATTGCAAAATACCAGGTTGAGAAGGTTAAGCCGCCGGAAAAAGACGAATTGATGTTGTTGAATTTGTCATGTTTGGCAGAAAAAAATGAATGTGAAAAATTGGGCGAAGCCTTGGAGAAGATTAATTATTCTGGTGTTACGGTAAGTTTCAGTGGTCCATGGCCACCTTACAGTTTTATGTGATATATCGCAGCGTCTACAATTTGGCGGAGCAGTCAGGAGGGTAAGATGCAACCTACGCGCGAACAAAAGGTAACTCTCAATGACTTGCTGGATCGTGTTTTAGATAAAGGACTGGTGTTAAACGCCGACCTTTTAATTACGGTGGCTGGTGTGCCACTCTTGGGTGTCAGTCTAAGTGCGGTGCTAGCGGGCGTAGAAACTATGAATAAATATGGTTTGTTTACTCAATGGGATAAAGAAATCCGGCGTGAAGAAAGCAGGCGGCAGGGTGCTTTGACAAGCCAAGCCCCAACGGCCAATCAGGAATTAAAAACGATATAAGGCAGGCTAAAACGGTGAAGACGGATTTTACGAAAGATTGGGTTATAGCTATACAGCCAATAGCCCAATCTTTCGTATAGTGGACGGTGTATATGGTGGTATTGCTCTTCCTGCTTGATTATACTCTAAACAGCTTAAACGGAAGCTATTTGGTACAGTTAATAATTACGATTTTTCTATGGCCTGGTCAGATAGTGTTAAGCATGACAATAGCTTCACCAATGCATTTGCTTGCTTCAAATGTACAGTTTATTGAACAGCCTATGCATTCGACCGTAAATCCCGTTAACAAGGTACTGGAAAAAAATTTTGACTGGCAGGGAAGAATAGTATCTATTAAGGAGGGTCTGGAGTCGGACTGGGTAATCGTTACCTTCATGGCAAAATGCCCCTTATTTGCTATAAATATGAATCCATTTATAGGGTCTGCAGCTTGCCAATACGTTATAGCTTCGCTGTCACAAGGACACTGGTCAATGTTTAGAATGGCTAATTCAAAAAAGTTCGGCTGACAATTCGCCCTCATTGCAGGTTTAAAATTAGAATCCAAGGCGGTAAGGGCTTCAACAAAATCAGACATATCATTTTCTCCTTATTAAAACGTTCCGGGCGTTTTGAGCATGACTAGGTTGGTTGCTTGGGGTTTTTATATTAAAAAATCCTCCCACAATTAGCAGGAAGGATGATTACTAATGCATAGTGGTTAATGAAATTGAAATGAATCCAACAAGTTATAGGCTGATATCACAGCGCCAGGTGCAATTCATTACAGCTGGCGTTGTGACCAGTGGATTGAAGAACGCTCTAAAAGCGGCTTTCAATCCTTAATGTACTGTAAACAGCCAAAACTTAACTGTGTGGGTACGATTAATGAACACATATGTTGAAAGTAAATACTAGGATATCTAATAATTATGGAACGGGAAAAGTTGTTTTAAAAAGCACATTCATCATGCGGGTGAGGGGAGTGAACATCTACGGTAAGACCGATTGCTTCAGCATATTTGAGGAAGGTTTCAACAGAAGCAATTACTACCCGCGCCTCAATAGCTAATAGTTCAATGGCGATTGCCCCAATGTAGTGAGAACCCAAAACAGTCCTTTGGTATGACTTGCTGTAGTATATGTGTGTGTGGAAAAATATGCGAGTTATCCATGCGGTAATGGTTTTTTTAGTGAGGGATACTCGGTTTTACCTCACAGTAAAAGAATTGACATTAAAAGTTGTTTTAAAAGGCACATTCATCATGCTGGTGATGGGAGTGAACATCTACGGTAAGACCGATTGCTTCAGCATATTTGAGAAAGGTTTCAACTGAAGCAATTACTACCCGCGCCTCAATAGCTAATAGTTCAATCCCAACAAGAGAAACACGAGCCCAGACGTCAACAACGATCCCTTTATCAAGGATGCGGTCAACGACTTCAACCAGGCTGGAGGATGCCATTGCTGTTCTAACTGCCATTTTTTCACCTCCTTTAAGCTAGTAAAATAACGAGATATGATGCTGCTGCTATATTACGGTAAGTTTCACTGTATTATATGCCGGAGGTGTGGAAAGTGTCTTTACTATCGGCAAATGTATTTCTGGAATTTGTAGGAT
>JAGGAA010000132.1 GCA_017889675.1 Bacillota bacterium
CCCTGAGCAGGCTCCAGGACAACAGCAACATTATCTTTTTCATGAATTCTTAACTGCGACAAGCCTGTCCCCTCCTCTAGTAAACCAAATTCCGTACCGTAGCCTGCATGCCGTTAACTGCAATGCTATAAAGGTAACTGCCAATCTTGTCAGTCAGACCAGCTACCTGATTGAGATCTTGACCCCAGATATCATTATTGGCCAGCACCTTGCGGGCAACCTTAGTAGCAGCTGCCTGAGAACCGTCAAACTCACTCCATACCTGAGCAAAGAAAGATAATACTGCCACATCATCTTTCATGACAAATTCGCCTTGCTCCCGGCGGGCCTGCATACTGGTTCCGTCAATTTTACCGTCTTTATATACGGCAATCAAAGCCGCCAGCGAGAAGGTAAGTTTCTCCGGCAATTTATCATGTTTATTCTGATATTCCAAAATAGATGGCAATACTCTAGCTTTAAACTTAGAAGAAGAATTTAAGAGAATGCTCAAAAGATAGTGCTTGATGAAGGGATTCCTGAACCTGTCCATTACGTTATCGGCAAAATCAGTAAGCATCGCTTTATCCAGGCTGATGGACGGGATAATTTCATCAAAAACAATCTGCTGGACATACTTGCCCATGATCTCATGGTCCATCATCTCACCAACGGTATCAAGCCCATACAAGAACGCCGCCGGTACCGATGAGGTATGAGCGCCATTTAAAATCCGCACCTTGCGGGTCCGGTAGGGCGCCATATCCTTTGTCCAGATTACATTAAGACCAGCTTTCGCAAATGGCAAGCGCTCTGCCAAATGCTCCGGACCTTCAATGACCCACAGATGGAACAATTCGCCAGTATCTAAGATAGCATCCTGATAACCCAGCTTTGCCTCCAACTCTTTGACTTCGTCGCGGGGATAGCCAGTCACAACCCGATCCACTAAGGTGTTCAGAAAAAAGTTATGCTGCTCAATCCACTCTGTAAACACAGCAGGCAGTTTCCAAAGTTCAGCCAACTGTAAAACTACCTTCTTTAGGTTGTCACCGTTGCGGTCAATAAGTTCACAGGGCACAATAACCATGCCTTTGGCAGCCTCACCCTCAAAATGATTAAAACGGTGATAGAGATACGCCGTTAACTTACCTGGAAAAGATACTGGTGGCTCATTATCGAGTTTATCCGTCGAATCAAAGGCGATTCCGGCCTCGGTGGTGTTGCTGATAACAAATTCAATAGCCGGATTCTCAGCGCAGCGAATACATTCCTGCCACTCGCCATAAGGATTAAGGCAACGGCTAACCGAGCTAATAACTTCCTGTTCTTCATAAGGCTGACCATTTTTCAAGCCGCGCAAAAACAGAGTATACAAACCGTCCTGTTCATTAATTTGCCGACTCAAACCCTCGGCAATAGGCTGTACTAGCACGGCCCGGCCATTAAACATACCCTGCTTATTCATCTGATGCAGCATCCAATCGGCAAAGGCCCGTAAAAAATTACCTTCACCAAACTGAATAACCCGTTCTGGCAACGCAGCCACAGGATGAAGCTGACTGTTAAGTTTGTTCATTACTGTACCTCCATTTTTATATTTGCATGAATTTAGCACCAATTTTAAATTATCTTGTTTAATTGTATAGTCCAAAGGCTAGTAATGGTACAACACTTTTTTTATGATATTTTGTGTTTTTTTTGGAATATATGTTGTTAGCGGCCACTCGGCATTCGTAGTTTGGCCCTGATTGCCCTGACAATTTCGCGAGCAAACGGCCCCAAATCGTCGTCGGCATAGGCCTTGAGTACCCCGGAAGCCACCTGTCTGATAGCACTTTTTATTATATCTGCGCTGGCATAAGGCTGGCAGCGCAAGGCTTCTTCAATCAGTACGGCTGCCGTCAATGCCTTTTCAGCCGCTTGCGTATTGATATAGGTTACAACATCCGCATTGCCGATAATAATTTTGCCTACAGGCGCAAAAATATCCTGTACCAGCAGGGCCAGTTCGGCAGGCCGTTCATTCACGATAATAACCGGCTCGGCCCCTAATGCCATTTCACTGGCCTGAGCAACAAATTTAGCCCCAATACAAATAACCTGTTTGGCGGCTGCTGACTCCAACACATGCTGAGCTACATTTGTGGCAACATTAATAATCCTAACTGGCTGGTGCAACTGGTTAAAATCCTTAATCAAACTTAGGACCTCCCGGTCAGGCACTGCCAGAATAATAATTCCCAGTTCAGCCAATTCTTCCAGACTGGCAGCCGCCGCCACCCCCAGTTCCTCTGCCACCGCCTGCAGCCGACTATCCTCACGATCAAAAATTGTAAGCTTCACATGACCAGCTAATTTCCCTGCCAATACTCTGCCCATTCGGCCTACACCAATTAATCCGATGTGTTTCATGCTCTCCAACCACCTCATCCGTCAAGGTTACATTTCCTGTCTAATGCTCATACAATACAACTTTACTCTGTTATATGTAGATAAGAAGGGGGATTGCATTTTGATTAAGTATTATGTGTTAGACACCAATGTATTGTTACACTCTCCCTATGCGATGACTGCTTTTAACGAACATACAGTAATCATTCCTGAGGTAGTACTCGAAGAACTTGACCGATTCAAATCCGAAACCAGCGAGCGCGGCACCAATAGCCGTTTGGTTAGCCGGATGATTGACAATTTCCGGGCCCAAGGCAATCTTTTGACAGGCGTTGCACTAACTGACCAAGGCGGCCTAATGCGCATTGAAGCCAATCACCTTGATACTCCTATGCCGCTGCACTGGGATAAAGGTAAGCCTGACAACCGGATTTTGCAAGTATGCAAAGGACTGTCTGAAGACAGTCTGCACACCATCTTAGTCAGCAGGGATACCAACATGCGGGTAAAAGCTGCCATTTTAGGCATTCAGGCCGAAGACTTCCGTAACGAAAAAGTCGCCAGTGTCGACGAGCAATATACTGGCCGCGCGATAGTATATACCGCATCAGACATTATTGACAAATTTCATCAAGATGATGGCAATATTCTGGACCCTGACATGCTTCGGGTTTTTGATGAGGCCAGCCATAGTATAGTTCCTACCGATCTTGTAACCAATCAATTCTTGTTAATCCGTTCTACCGACAATGACCGCCATACTGCCCTCGGGCGTTTCGACGGTCAAAAAGTCGTGCAGCTACAATACCGGAATCGCAATCCTTTTGGCGTTTCACCGCGCAATGTCGGTCAGGTATTCATGCAAGAATGCCTGATGCTGAGCGCGGAAGAAGCGCCACTTGTCATTATTAAAGGTCCTGCCGGAACAGCTAAAACCTTCTACTCGCTGGCTGTCGGTCTATACAACCAGCTTGACTGCCGCCCCCGTGCCTACCACCACTTATTAATCTGCCGCCCTAATGTGCCAATGGACGAAGACCTTGGCTACCTCCCTGGCTCCGAGCAGGATAAAATTGATCCCTACATGCGCGCCATTCGTGATAACTTATTTACTCTTATGTCCAGTCACAATCTGACTGAGCCGAAGGAAATCGAGCAAGCCGAAGATACCGTACAAATGCTGTTTGACAAACGCCTTATACAAACCGAAGCCCTGGCTTATCAACGGGGACGCTCCCTGCAAAAATACTGGATTATCCTTGACGAAATGCAAAACTCCACACCCCGCCAGGCCAAAGGGGTCATTACCCGTCCTGGCCTGGGCACCAAAATTATCCTCCTCGGCGACCCTGAGCAAATCGACCATCCCTTCCTCGACAGCCGCACCAACGGCCTGGTCTATGCGGCAGAAAAAATGAAGGGCAGCAGCCTCTGTTTCCAAGTGACTTTAAACCACGACGAATGCGAACGATCGCCACTGGCAGCTGAAGCCTCGCAAAGACTGTGACACAGAATAGGCACCAGGCTCAATTTGAGCCTGGTGCCTATTCACATTACTGCTTCTGATAAAGAACAACACAGTTTTTAGACATATTCTTACCACTATATAGGGCTTCATCTGCGTTTTTAATACTTGCATCAACCCCCAAATTTTGATCTAACTCGGCCACGCCTAACGTTATTGTCACCGAAAACCTCTTTTCTTCATAGCGAAAAACGGCGGTTTCGATAACTCTTCGTATTTTTTCGGCCGCTGCCTTGCCCCCTGTTAGATCAATATCAGGCAACATCAGCAAAAATTCTTCTCCACCCCAACGTGCTAGGACATCCTCTTCCCGCAAAACTGAGTTCATCATATTGGCAACATCTTTGAGCACCAAATCACCACAGTCATGTCCATAAGTATCGTTTATCTTCTTGAAATTATCAATATCACCCAAAATGAGTGTTCCCTTACCTTGGTTTCGTTTTAAGCGGGCTACTTCCGCTTTGATCCGTTTGGTCATACACCAGCGGTTTGCTAAGCCTGTTAAAAAATCAGTCATCGCAGTTGTCTCAATTTTTGCCAACAGCTCATTCAATTTCTCATTTTTCGCTTCTAATTCTTTAGCATACTTCAACAAAGTCTCCTTAGATTTTTTCAGATCTAAGTGCACCTTTATTCGCGCGCATAATTCAGGAGAATAAAAGGGTTTTGTAATATAATCCTGGCCACCTGCCTCAAATCCTTTAACTACACTTTGCGAATCAGATACAGCAGTAATGAAAATCACAGGAATATCCGCAGTCGCAAACTTTGCTTTAAGCACCTTACAAACAGAGAAGCCATCTATTCCCGGCATAATTATATCCAACAGAATTAAATCCGGTTTTTTTTCATTAGCTAATTCAAGCGCACGCTCACCACTGGTTGCCTCCAATATTTCATATTCATCACCAAGAAAGCTGCGAATTATTTTAATTTCTACCGGACTATCATCTACAATTAAAATTATCGGCATATTCCCTCCTATTTCAATGCTCAAAAAATCTCAATATATCTGCTAATGCATTAGCCTTATTTTCTATTTGTGTTGCGGCAATTGTATCAACAAACCTTTTATCATTGGAAATAGCCTTAACCATACCGGAATTATTTTCGATTGCCTCAACCAATTCATTAATCTTTATTAACAGTTGTTCTTCCAGGCTCGACATTGTTCCAAAGTCAAGCAGCACCCGTGGCGTACTATTCAAATGCTCTTCCAATTCCAAAAATAAAGTCTGACAACCAGTCAATGTAATACTTTGGTTTATGAATACATGCAACAAGCTTTTATCTGAAATGCTAATAGCATAAGGCGGTATCACTTTTTTTGCAGCATCTACTAAGACTAACGAATCCTCACGCTCTTTCATCTTCCGTAAACATTCTATATGTTTTTGCAGATTAAATTCCTGCTGGAGAACATTATTCAACACGATAGCTACCTTATCTTTGCGAATAGGTTTAAGAATAAAATGTCTAGCACCTCGCTCTAAGGCATCAATAATACCCTGGCGCACTTCCATGGAACTTATTACTACAATCCGGGCCTGAGAATCAACAGCAACGATTTTAGAGATAGCCTCAGCCCCACCTAGACCTTCCATTGTCAAATCCATGGTTACCAAATCCGGGTGCAGTTTGGCATATTCTACAAATGCCTGGGCTCCATTGGCAGCCTCGCCAACTACTACATGCCCTAATTCTGTGATAATTTCCCGCAGAATCTTGCGGGCCACAGCCGAATCATCCACAATAAGTACCCGCGCTGACCGGTGTTTGTTTGCTGCCAGTAAACTATTATCGCTATCATAGGTCTTTTTTAGACGGCTTATAAACTCTAAGTGCTTTTGCTTGTCAAATGTCTGCTGGAGAACATTATTCAATACCACTATAACCTTTTCTGGCGAAACCGGCTTCATAATAAAATGCCTGGCACCTCGTTCCAAGGCATCGAAAATAATCTTATTCTCCTGCCTTGCACTGACTATAACAATACGAGCCTCGGGAAATTCAGCAAGAATTGCCGACATAGCTTGTACGCCATCACTGCCATCCATGTTCAAATCCATTGTCACTATATCCGGCTTCAACCTGGCATACTCATCGAAAGCTTGTTTTCCATCAACAGCCTCACCAACAACAATATGCCCAAGCGCTATCATAATGTTAGACAAACACATCCGTGCCACAAAGGAGTCATCCACAATAAGAATACGAGCCATCTTATCTCCACCTTCTATTGGGCTTACGCCTGGTTCTGCAAGACAGCATGAATACTATCAAGCAGTCGTATCCGGTCAAGTTTATACTCATACTTGTCAAACCCTGCCCTCAGCCCTTTTTCTTTATTGGCTTCTCCCGTTAGTGAAGTAAGCGCAATCACCGGCAAATACCGCAAGGTTTCATCGGCCCGGATGGCGCGTACCAGTTCGATTCCAGTCATCAACGGCATTTCTATGTCGCTTACTACCACATCTATTTTAATTTGCAGCAATTTTTCTAAAGCTTCCCGCCCATTCTCAGCAGTAACGACCTCATAGCCAGCGCTTTCCAGATAACTTTTAACAACTCTCAAAAAAAACGGCATGTCTTCTACAAGTAATACCGTATTTTTTCTAGACTCGTTCGTTTTGCCAGAATAATGCCCTTTCCCAATTCTTTGGCAATCAGCTACATGATTATAATATTCAGGCGCTGCCGCGATAAATAGTTCATGCATATTTACTAATGTAACAACAGTATCATCAATCAGTGCCGATCCCAGAATACCTTTACCACAAACTCCGTCTTTGTCTAATGCTACCTTTGTAAAAATAGTATCATGGATGGTTTCGGCAATAATCCCAATAGAGTTTTTTTCCAATTTGGGCAGAATGATATAAATCGTAGTACGCTTATTCTTACGCCGCACAATTGGCAAATAGTGCTCCGGCCGGATGACTCTGGTTGTTTGCCCTTGAAAGGCAACATAGTATTTTGAACCGATCTTTTGCAGGCGTGATAGGTCCACCGCCTCTACTCTTGACACCATTGCCAAATCTAACCCGAGCATTTCGCCACCAGAACACGTAAACAGTAATAACGATTGTTTTTCTTCGTCGCTAGTTGCTGCGCCCCGAACATCCATAGGCGAAAAAGTATCATCTGCAGGCACAATTCCAGCACGAAGCCTCAGACTTTCTGTATCAAGAATCATTGCAATACTGCCATCACCTAGAACCGTCATACCAGAATAAAGACCACAACTGCCAAGCACTGGCGAGAGAGGTTTTACCAGTATTTCTTCCGTGTCGTAAACAGCATCAACTAACAGACCATAAACCAACTTGCCTGATTTAACTACTAAAACACGCAGGATTTTATTGCTCTGAATAAAATCAACATCCTGTTGTACCTCAGATGTGCTATTGGTATTAAGTATTTCCCCAAGTATGACTAGTGGCATTATGCGTCCCCGTAAATGCAAAACCAGGTGTTGATTCACCATTTCAACCCGTTTTTCATCAGTTTCTCCAGGTTGAATAAGCAGCAACTCCCGTATATTGGCTTGAGGTATAGCGAAAGTTTGCCTGTCTGTCACCACAAGCAAAGCAGAAATAATAGCCAGCGTTAACGGCAAAACCAAGCGTACCGTGGTACTTATGCCTATTTCAGAGAAAATATCAATCTTGCCGCCCAATTTTTCGATATTAGTCTTTACCACATCCATACCGACACCGCGACCGGAAAGGTCTGTGACCTGAGCTGCAGTAGAAAACCCTGGAGACATAATCAGATTGAGAACCTCGG
>JAGGAA010000133.1 GCA_017889675.1 Bacillota bacterium
ATTAATTTGCCACTGGAAGGCGTTTTTCATAATTGTGCTGTTGTTGCCATAAAAAAAAGCTATCCTCAGCAGGCCAAGAAAGTAATGCATGCTATCTGGGGTATGGGACAAATGATGTTTACCAAAATGATTATTGTTGTTGACGCTCATGTTAATGTGCAAGATATGAATGAGGTTTGGTGGCGGGTATTTAATAATATTGATGCCAAGCGGGATATCGTCATGGTAGACGGGCCGCTGGATGTTCTCGATCATTCATCGCCAATGCCTAACTGGGGGACAAAAGTTGGTATTGATGCGACTAAAACTTGGCCGCAGGAGGGTCAAACGCGCGAGTGGCCTGATGAAATCGTTATGTCGGCAGATATAAAAAAAATGGTTGATGCCAAATGGATGGAACTGGGCCTTGAGTAAGCTAAAAGCCCATCTTGATAATATTGCTTTGTCCCACTCCGTTTTTGCTCTGCCATTTGCTTATATGGGGGCCTTTTTGGCTGCGGGAACTGTTCCTAACGGACATGACCTTGTATGGATTACCGTAGCTATGATTGGGGCTCGGAGTGCAGCCTTGGCACTAAATAATTATATTGATCTAAAATATGACAAGCTGCATCCTCGTTTTACCGAAAGGCCGATGGTCACAGGTAGCGTAAAACCATGGGAAGCCATTGCCCTCATTATTGTCTGCTTGGTGCTGTTCTTAGTAGCCGCAGCTCAATTGCAACCACTGTGCTTACTGCTGTGGCCGCTTGCGCTGATCCCCCTGATTATGTATCCTTACATGAAACGCTTTTCCTGGATATGTCATTTGGTTTTGGGATTAGCGTTGGCAACAGCACCGGTTGGTGCGTGGATCGCTGTCAAAGGAGACATATCGTTTGCCGTTTTGTTTTTGGGTCTGGCAGTAGGGGTATGGATTGCTGGCTTTGATGTTATTTATGCCTGTCAGGATGTAGAATTTGATAAAGTAAATAACCTAAACTCTATACCGGTGCGCTTTGGTCTCTGCGGTGCATTGCAGTTATCAAGAATCATGCATATCATTAGTATTGCGGGGTTTGTGGTTGTCGGCGTGCTTTTGCAGTTGCATTTAATTTATTATTTTGGCGTACTATTGGCGGGAATAGTGCTTATCTACCAGCATGCCCTTGTTAGTGCTGCTGACTTAAGTAATGTTACGCAACGGTATTTTATGCGTAATGGACTAGTAGGAATCCTGTTATTTTTATTTACAATTATTGCTTTATTATACGACAATCGTTAAGCTTGTTGTACATATTTTGTGCCTCTTTACTGTTTGTGAGGAGGCACATTTTTGCATGAAATATTCTTCGACAAAAGTTGACAATAATATTTTTTTTGAATAATGAAAAACTAGCAGGAATTTCAAAATATTAAGCGAAATTTTCTCAGTAGAATGTATGTGAAATAACAAACGAATTTTTTTGGCAGTGAATGTAACAATATAAGTAGTTCTATATTTAGTTAAATTCAAGAAGAAATGGGAGGAAAAATGAGTATGAGTATGCTTGATAAGTCTTGCTCCGATTTTCTGGAAGTGCTGGCTTCCAAAGCTCCAGTACCAGGCGGCGGCGGTGCAGCAGCCTTGGGCGGTGCCATTGGGATGGCTCTTTCCAATATGGTTGGTAATTTAACTGTAGGCAAAAAGAAATATGCTGAAGTAGAAGGGGAAGTCAAAGAACTAATTGCTAAAGGCGAACAGATAATTAGCGAACTAAAAGAACTGGTAGATGAAGATGCCGCTGTTTTTGAACCTCTTTCCAAAGCATATGGTTTGCCGAAAGATACTCCAGAGCAGATTGCCTATAAAGAGCAAGTAATGGAAAAATGCTCTAAAGACGCTTGCGAAGGACCTATGAAGATTATGCGTACCTGTTATGCAGGCATCAAGATTCATGAACGCATGGGCCAGATAGGAACAAACCTGGCGATTTCTGACGTAGGTTGTGGGGTTGTGTTTCTAAAATCAGCACTTATTAGCGGTATGTTAAATGTAGTAATTAATCTAAATACAATTAAAGACCAAGAATATGTCAGCAAAAATCGGGCGGAAATGGAAAAATTATTAGCTGATGGCTCTGAAATTGCTGATGCTACCTTAGCACTTGTTCTTGGTAAAATAAAGAAATAGGAGGAATTTGGACAATGGCCGAAAGATTAGCCGGAAAAGCAGTTGCAGACGCCATGAAAGCGGAACTCTCCCAAAAGGTGACTGCTATTAAAGCCAAAGGAATTACTCCCAAATTAGGAATTATCCGGGTCGGTGCCCGTCCTGATGATCTTTTTTATGAAGGCGGAGCCAAAAAAACCTGTGATTCAGTCGGAATGGCTTACCAAGTTTTTGAGTATCCAGCCGATATTGAGCAAGCTGCTTTTGAACAAGCCGTAATTAGTGTTGGGGCTAATAAAGAAATAAATGGTATCTTAATGTTTGCACCTTTGCCCAAACAATTGGATGAAAAGAAAATTCGTAATCTTATCCCAGTAGAAAAAGACGTGGATTGCATGACTATCGGTAGCGCCGCGAAGGTTTATACTGATGATCCCACAGGCTTTCCTCCCTGCACTCCGACTGCCTGCATGGATATCCTTAAATTTTACAATATTCCATTAAAGGGCAAGAAAGCTGTTGTACTTGGCCGTTCCCAAGTAGTCGGCAAACCAGTTGCTATGTTACTCTTACGGGAACATGCTACTGTAACCATCTGCCATTCCCGGACAGATGATTTGCCAGGTGTTTGTGCTGATGCTGATGTGCTTATTGCAGCCGTAGGCCGAGCCAAAATGGTTAAAGCTAATTTTGTTAAGCCAGGCCAAGTCATTATTGACGTAGGTATCAACGAAGATCCTGAAAATCCTGGGAAATACTGCGGCGATGTCGACTACGCAGAAGTTGAACCGATTGTTGCAAAAATCACCCCGGTTCCCGGTGGCGTTGGTTCTGTCACAACAGTTGTGCTTTGTAAACAGACGATTCAAGCTTGCGAGCAGCAAAACGGTTTAGTTTAAAGCAAAGCGTAGCATACCAGCAATCTTTGAGTATCTGTAATTTTTGCTTTATCGCACTAGGAGGCACATTCCATGCAAACTGATAACATTATTCCCCAACATCTGCAGGACGGCTATCAGCTGGCATATGAAAAAGCTTGCGCTGGCTTGGTTACCAGAAACCCGGCAGAAATGGCCGCATACAGCGGTGCTGATTTTGCTGAGGATAAGGGTTTGTTTACTCTTAAATACATCAATGAAGAATATACGGTCAGTTATCCAAACGGTGAGGTAAATTTTGCTAGCAAGCAAGACTCAGTTCCACTGACGGTTAAAGTTGTATTGTTGCACTATTTGCTTGCTGCAACTGGGCAGCCATTGGCCGGACAATGGATATCTTTTAAAGAGATACCTGGTGGCATGATTTATCTACAGCCTTTTAATGGCCGGGTTCTTGGCGGGTTTAAATTCTTTTTCGGTAAAAATGCCAGTCTTTTAAGCAAAGCAGGCGAAAAAATTGGTGGACATATTGTTAAATTTGGTGATGCGGCTGTTACCTTGGACATTCTTCCCCGAGTTCCAGTGACGTATGTCATTTGGGAGGGAGATGAAGAGTTTCCCGCAAATGCTACTGCCTTATTTGATGCCACAGCCCAGTATTACCTGCCTACTGAAGATTTGGTAGTAGCCGCAGCGGCTGGTGCCAGTTTGCTTAATAAAACATCGCGGACACTTAGCTAACATAGTTGCCCCATCTGTCTAAAAAGGAGGTGAGAACTTGAAAATCGCAGTCTCCGGCAAAGGCGGCGTCGGTAAAACGTCTGTCTCTGCCAGTTTGGCTAAATTATTCGCTCGTGAAGGCCGTCGTGTATACGCGGTAGATGCTGACCCTGATGCAAGCTTAGGTCTTGCCCTGGGAATTCCTGATGATATCTTGGCTAAAGTAATTCCGCTAATTGACATGGAAGATGTGATTAAGGAAAAGAGTGCCGGTGGTGGTTTGCTTTATAGCCTTAATCCAGAGGTCGATGACATATTAGACGAGTATTCCATTAGCGTGGGTAACATCAGATTCTTGAGAATGGGAGCCATTAAACCAGGTGGCTCAGCATGTTATTGTCGTGAAAATGCTTTTTTGTTTTCAGTGGTCGATTCCTTGATTCTTGACAAAGATGATGTCGTCATCCTTGACATGGGTGCAGGAATTGAACATTTAACTCGTGGCACGTCTAAAGGCATGGATCTTATGATTGTGGTTACTGAACCAAGTAAGACTAGTGTTCAGACAGCGCGAGTGGTAATGCAGTTAGCTAAAGATTTAGGTATTGAAGTAACAAAAGTAATTGCAAACAAAATACGCGCTCCCAAAGAAGAAGCATTCATCCAAGCACAGTTTACTGCTGAAGAACTGTTAGGTGTCATTCGTTTTGATGATGAACTGCTGGATGTTGCTCTCGGAAACGAAGCTGACATACTTACCGGAGCCTTCAAAGCGAGCATGGAAGAAATTTATCAACGTGTTATCAAGTAGTGGAAAGACCAGCAACTAATGCGAAGTCTTGAAGCAATTAAAAAAAGGGGGATTTAGATTATGGCATGGGATCCTACAGTAATGAAAGATTGGCAAATAGCCGAAGCTGCAGAGGGAAATATTCCATCTGTCGAACAGTATCAAGAAATGATGGGTCTGCAAAAAGATGAAATCATTCCTTACGGCAAAACTCCGAAAATTGACTTCTTAAAGGTAATTGATCGTTTGAAAGATAAACCAGACGGCAAATACATTGAGGTAACAGCCATTACTCCTACCCCACTTGGCGAAGGTAAATCAACTACTTCCATCGGTATCATGGAAGGTCTGGGCAAACGCGGCATGAATGTTGGCGGCGCTCTGCGGCAGCCTTCTGGTGGCCCGACTATGAACGTTAAAGGTACTGCTGCTGGCGGCGGTAATGCTCTGTTAATTCCAATGACCGAGTTCTCACTTGGTTTAACTGGCGACATCAACGATATTATGAATGCTCATAACCTGGCAATGGTTGCTATGAATGCCAGAATGCAGCATGAAGCGAATTACACCGATGATGAGTTGGCTAAAAGAGGCCTAAAAAGACTTGACATCGATCCGAAAAACATTGAAATGGGCTGGGTTCTTGACTTCGCAGCTCAGGGTCTGCGCAACATCATCATGGGACTTGGCGGCAAAAAAGACGGTTTCATGATGCATTCTAAATTTGGTATCGCCGTTGGTTCCGAGTTGATGGCTATCTTGGCTGTTGCTAAAGATTTGGCTGATATGAGGGAGCGCTTCAAGCACGTTATTGTTGGCTACAACAGACAAGGTGATCCAGTTACCACTGGTGATCTTGAAGTTGATGGCGCTATGGCTGCCTGGATGCGTAATACCATTAATCCGACACTCTG
>JAGGAA010000134.1 GCA_017889675.1 Bacillota bacterium
CGAACATTCAGCAATTATTTCGCTATTATAGTGCGAATTATAACATAGGCGCTTGCTTATCGAAAAGATGTTTTTTTGTATATATTGTGTGAATATAGAGAGAAAAATGCCGACCGCTGCAACATTTGCAAACGACCGGCCGATACTTTTACCCCAACAGAAAGTACAACTTTCTTAAAAGCAGGATAAGGGCAACATCGACTTGCACTGTCGCCATAGGCTCGGCACAAGCCGTGTTTTCTTTACACTATCTTTGTCGTCCAATTCTCAACGTTCCATACCACTGTGACCCAGTCCTCGTAAAATTCAGGCTCGTGGGAAACCAAAAGTATGGTGCCTTTAAACTCGATCAGAGCCCGTTTCAGTTCGGCCTTGGCTTCGATATCAAGATGGTTGGTAGGTTCGTCCAGTATCAACCAGTTAACATCCTTAAGCATCAGCTTACATAGCCGCACTTTGGCATTCTCACCACCGCTTAAAACCATCATCTGGCTGGTTATATGCTCATTGGTCAAACCACAACGTGCCAGCGCAGCCCGCACTTCAAAGTTGGTCAGGCCGGGAAACTCCTCCCACACCTCTTCCATGGCTGTCCGGCTGTTATTACGACTGGATTCTTGCTCAAAATAACCGGGCTGCAGATAATCACCCAGTATGACCTTACCGTCAACTGGCTGAATATACCCAAGCAGAGTTTTGAGCAATGTTGATTTGCCAAGGCCATTGACACCTCTGATAGCTACTTTCTGACCACGCTCTAAGGTAATATCCACTGATTTGGTAAGCGGCTCATCATAGCCTAGCACCAAATCCTTGGCCTCAACAACAAAGCGGCTGGGCGTCCGGGCTTCCCGGAACTGGAAAGTAGGTTTCGGCTTCTCCCGTGGCTTTTCCATTATCTCCATTTTATCCAGCCTTTTTTGGCGGCTATTCGCCATGCCCCGAGTGGCCACCCGGGCTTTATTGCGAGCAATAAAGTCCTCCAGGCGATCAACCTCTTGCTGCTGCCGCTCATAGGCCCGATTTTCCTGGCTCTTGCGCATAGTATACATTTGTTCAAATTGCTCATAATCGCCAGTATAGCGGGTAAGAACCGCATTTTCCACATGATAAATAACATTAACAACTTCATTCAAAAACGGAATGTCATGAGATACCAGGATAAAGCTATTTTCATAGGCTTTAAGGTAGCGCTTCAGCCATTCGATATGTTCAAAGTCAAGATAGTTAGTCGGTTCGTCCAGAATAAGAATAGTCGGATTCTGTAATAGCAATTTGGTTAAAAGCACCTTGGTACGCTGGCCGCCGCTTAAATCGGCTACATCGCGATCAAGACCGATATCGCCCAAACCTAAGCCATTAGCTACCTCTTCAATTTTGGCGTCAAGAATATAGAAGCTGCCATGTTCGAGCATGTCTTGTATCTCGCCGACTTCTTCCATCATTTTATCTACTTCTTCCGGGGTAGCCTCGCCCATTTTGTCATATAGGCCCAGCATCTCAGCCTCCATGTCAAACATCTTTTGAAAGGCTTCCCGCAGTACATCCCTGATGGTCTTACCCTTGGTTAGCACCGAGTGCTGATCAAGATAACCGACAGTCACGCGGTTAGACCATTCCACTTTACCCTCATCAGGTGTCAATTGGCCTGTAATGATATTTAAAAAGGTCGATTTTCCTTCGCCATTAGCGCCGATCAAACCAACATGCTCGCCTTTTAGGAGGCGGAAAGAAGCCTCTGTAAGAATAGCGCGGGCACCAAAGCCATGTGATACGTTTTCAACAGTTAAAACACTCATTTTTTTACTCCTCTTACTTTTAGCAAATACCTTTATATTTTAGCGCAAGGCGGCTAGAACTGTCAAAACCATTTTCCGATGTGCCTACCTTATATATTCACCTGGAGTTATGCCGACCATTCGCTTAAACGCCTTCGTAAAATGACTTTGGTCGGCAAAGCCGGTGCTCATTGCGGTATCAAGAATGGACCTTCCCTGGGACAATAGTTGTTTAGCCTGGCGAATCCGTACCTGTTGCTGGTAGACATGAGGAGGTATTCCCACAATCTGGCTGAATAAGCGCAGCAAATGATAGGGACTGATATGTACAAGTTGCGCAATATCTTCTAATGAAAAACAGGCAGCATAATTGGCTTCAATAAATTTTTGTACCATCCTAATATTGTCATAGTGATATGAACTAATTTTGATCTTAACTGGCACTTCGACATAGTTTTCTAATAAATAACCTACAACGGTTAGCAGTAATGACTTTTTAATAAATTCTGGTTCATCACTTTCAAGTTTATCATGCAGTTGCCTCAATTGATTATATGCGTCAGTATTGCTAATTACTAGCTGCTTAGATATATAATTATATTCATCACTTAGCAACCCGCTGGCTTGTAATACGTCATTGGAAAGTATCAGCAAACGGTAGGTATGTGGCTGTCTGTTAACAGTACTACAGGAATGCTCACTATTAGGAGGTATTACAAAAATCTGCCCTGGAGTGACCTGATAGCTTTCGCCCTGACAGCTATACAGTCTCACCCCTTGCTCTATCAGGCCAAAACTTAATGTACGGTGGGTGTGACGGGTGAACTCGTGAGTAATCTCCCTGCCATATACCAGCTCCACTCCTAACGTTTTTCGATAGTCCGAAAAATGAATTATTCCGCTATCTGTTTGACGCTTACCCAACCGCTCACCCCCAATAGGCAAAAGCCAACCAGTTTATCATAGCTGGTCGGCTTTTCTTTAGTCTCACTATAACAAATTGCAATCTTGTTGGCAATAGCTACAGTAAAGCTGGCACAAACTTTGCTAATAAATAGAGTTGTTCGTCAGCAAATACCGAATGGGGTAAATCTGCGGGGATTACTGTGACAATACCCTCGCCATAGGCAATTTTGCTATTTTCAATCAGACAATACCCTTTCCCCTTGACTACTTCGTGCAGCTCCCACTTGCCGGCATGAATATGACTGCCAATTTCACAGCCAGTATCTATCCGTACCAGATGGCAACTAAATTTATCAGCTGTATCTTTGCCTGTAATCAGATGTTTTAGCGCAACCCCAGTAAATGTAGGGTGGTTATTCCAAGGTAACGAGTCCACCTCAAACTCATTAGAACCAATAACAACCTTACCTTGCTGAACCTTTTCAATAGTAATACTCATATAATCCATCCCCCTTGTGTAATTGATGCATTACAATCATTACACATCAACTGTCCTTTGTTTTGTACATTATTGCTCATCTTCTCCAGGATGTATACTTTACAATTAAAGTCTCCACCTATTGCACATTTTTACATATTGGGGTTATAATTTTACATATTGTAAGGAGGGGATATATACATATGTTAGAATTGAATATGGGCGTCATTATTGCCTTTGTGGTCTATCTGAGTGCCATGATGTCAATTGGTATCTACTATTGGCGGCAAGAACAAAAAATGTCAGAGTACATATTAGGCGGCCGCCAGTTAGGTGCCTGGGTTACCTCAATGAGTGCCGAAGCTTCTGATATGAGCGGCTGGATGCTTATGGGCCTGCCAGGTTATGCCTATGTGGCCGGACTTGGCGCAGGCTGGATTGCCTTAGGACTTATTTTAGGAACATGGGCCAACTGGCAATTTATCGCCAAACGACTGCGGAAATACACTGAGATTGCTAATGACTCACTGACGGTCCCTGATTATTTTCAAAACAGATTTCGGGATAATTCCCAAATTCTCCGGGTTATATCAGCAGTATTTATTCTTATTTTCTTCTTGATTTATACGTCTTCAGGCTTTGTCGCCGGTGGAAAATTATTTAACACCGTTTTTGGTATTCCTTATACGTGGGCAATGATTTTAGGCGCTTTTGTCGTAGTTTTTTACACCTTTCTCGGCGGCTTCATGGCTGTCTGCTGGACAGACTTTGTGCAAGGTGTCATGATGTTTTTTGCCATTCTAGCTGTACCGATTACTGCCTCCTTTATGATGGGTGGACCAGCAACTACTGTTGCCGCTCTAGCTACCCTTAATGCCGAGATGTTTAATCCGTTTACCACCCCAGAAGGTAAACCGTTATCGCTTATTGCTATCATTTCTTTGTTAGCCTGGGGCCTTGGCTATTTTGGCCAACCGCACATCTTAGTTCGATTCATGGCTATTAAATCATCCTCGCAAATCAAGCAAGCGACCCATATTGCTATGACCTGGGTTATCCTGTCATTATCAGCGGCCGTATTGGTCGGTATGGTGGGCCGGGTCTATTTACAACAGCCGCTCACAGGCTCAGCAGTTGAAACTGTGTTCATGGTTATGACTCATGATCTATTTTCCAGTTTCTTTGCCGGTCTTATTCTCTCGGCCGTGTTGGCTGCTGTTATGAGTACCGCTTCTTCCCAGCTATTAGTTACAGCCTCGGCTGTATCACAAGACTTTTATAAAGCCTTAATTAATAAAGATGCCAGTGAAAAACAATTGGTTTGGGTTAGCCGTATGACTGTCATTGGCGTTACCGTTATTGCCGTCCTTATCGGCTTAGACCCCAATAATTTTGTATTAGATATGGTATCCTATGCCTGGGCCGGCTTTGGCGCTGCTTTTGGTCCGGCACTGGTACTATCACTCTTCTGGAACCGTATGACCCGCAATGGTGCCTTAGCAGGCATTATCGTTGGCGGCATTACCGTACTCATCTGGAAACAGCTGGCGCTGTTTGGGCTGTATGAAATTGTGCCTGGCTTTATCCTATCCTGTCTGGCTATTTATGTTGTGAGTATGTTGGATACTCCACCGGCGCAGGCGATTCTTGATGAGTTTGAAGAAGTAAATAACAGCAACATCTAGTACCATTAAACCAAAAGCGCGATTGCTTCGTTGAAGCAATCGCGCTTTTGTCCTAGAATAGAAAGTTTTTTTATTACACTACCCTCTGCAAGAAGGCCTTGGTCCGAGGCTGCGACGGCGAACCAAATATCTCGTTCGGCAGCCCTTCTTCGACAATTTCGCCATTGTCCATGAAAATAACCCTGTTAGCTACTTCTCTGGCAAAGGCCATTTCATGGGTGACAACAATCATGGTCATATGCTCTTCGGCCAGCTTGCGCATGGCTTTCAGGACTTCGCCAGTTAGCTCCGGGTCAAGCGCTGAGGTTGGTTCATCAAACAGCATGATATCTGGAGCCATAGCTAACGCCCTGGCAATAGCCACCCGCTGTTTTTGACCACCTGACAGGCATGAAGGATATACATCGGATTTTTCGGCTAGTCCAACCTTCCGCAAAAGCTCCTCGGCCTGCGGCACAATGTCTTCGCGTTTGCTGCCTTTGACGGTAATCGGCGCTTCAATAATATTTTCCAGCACGGTAAGATGGGGGAAAAGGTTAAATTGTTGAAATACCAT
>JAGGAA010000135.1 GCA_017889675.1 Bacillota bacterium
CAGGACATCCAGCTTTACGGGTTCACTGGTTTTCACCATGGCATATTGTAGTACTTCTTGTAGTGTTTCCACCGGAATGACCTCGACATCCATATTTTTATATAAATCCTGCCAATTTTCGCTAGGTATGATAATGCGCTTGGCCCCCGCTTGTTGAGCTGCAGCTACTTTTGCACTCACTCCACCAACCGGCTTTACCAAACCTCGAATAGAAATTTCGCCTGTCATGGCAACTGTATTATCAATAGGTATATTATTTACAGCCGAATAAATAGCCGTGGCGACCGTTACTCCAGCTGATGGTCCATCGACAGGAATACCCCCGGGGAAATTAACATGTATATCATAATTATGATATTCAATACCACACTCTTTGGCTAATACTGTAAGTACATTTTCCAGCGAACCTTTCGCCATACTTTTGCGCCGCATAGTGCGCCCAGCCGAACCAAATTCTTCCTCATCAACAACACCGGTAACAGTAAGTTTTCCTGTACCGTAATTATTGGGAACTGCCGTTACCTCCAGCTCCATAAGCATACCGATATTCGCACCATAGACCGCCAAGCCATTAACTACACCAACCTGGGGAATAATCGGAATTTTTTTCTCGGGCCGCGGACTGTATTGTCCAAAGTTGATAACCCATTCGACATCAGCTTGTGTAATGGTGCGTTCCAGTTTGCCTGCACTTTGAACAATCCCAACTGCTATTTGTATGATATTAACGGCCTCACGCCCATTGGTTGCATACCGTTTAATCACCCCCAAGGCACCATCTTCAAGACTATAATCGACCTTTTTAGCTGCAGTCAAAGCTACTTTAGCGATTTCATCAGGCAAAAGCGGTCGAAAAAATATCTCGACACACCGTGAGCGTATAGCTGGAGGAATATCTTGCGGCGTCCGGGTAGTAGCACCAATAAGGCGAAAATCTGCTGGCAAACCATTTTGAAATATGTCATGAATATGCTGAGGAATGTTGGTATCTTCACTGTTATAGTAGGAGCTATCCAAAAATACCTTTCTGTCTTCCAACACCTTTAATAGTTTATTCATTTGGATATGATGAAGTTCTCCAATTTCATCAATAAATAACACACCACCATGTGCTTTGGTTACTGCCCCTGCTTTGGGCTGAGGAATACCTGCCAGCCCCATTTGACCCGCACCTTGATAGATCGGGTCATGGACTGTACCAATAAGAGGATCGGCAATTCCTCGTTCATCAAAACGGGCTGTTGTGGCATCAAGTTCAATGAATTTAGCCTCAGTCTGAAAAGGAGAATAGCCATTTTGTCTGGCTTCATTGAGTACCAACCGGGCTGCTGCTGTCTTACCGACGCCAGGTGGCCCGTAAATGAGCACATGTTGTGGATTGCCACCACATAGTGCGGCACGGAGTGCTTTTAACCCTTCTTCTTGACCGACTATTTCCGAAAAGTTAGTAGGTCTGGTTTTTTCAGCCAATGGCTCAGTTAAGGATATTTCCCGCATTTTTTGCAGTTTATCCATTTCTTTTCTAGATTCGCGCTCTACCGCCATCTTATTACCCTGTTGTGACTTTAGCAGATTCCAGAAATAGAGTCCAATAACCACGGCAAAAAATAACTGAATCACACTGATAATATTGACAGCATAATCCAAAATTCCACGAACCTCCTTCCCGGGCAATTTATCGATATTTTTCCTTTATCATGAGTCTAGTATTGGCAATGGTCACTATTTTATCCTGGCAAAACCCGGCAAGTTAGTTATGAAAAAAAAGAAGCCTTGCGGCTTCTTTTTAAGCAGATTCTTCTTTTTTCTTGTTTTTACGCTCAACAGCTACCAGCATTGGTTCTTCTTTGTTACTAATAACTTCTTTAGTAACAATGCATTTAGCAATATCAGTACGGGATGGAATATCATACATGACATTGCGCATAATGGTCTCAATGATCGCTCTAAGACCTCTAGCACCAGTATTGCGTTTTAAAGCTTCAGCAGCAATTTCTTTTAATGCTTCATCTTTAAATTCAAGCTGCACATTATCGATTTCCAAGAACTTCTGATATTGCTTAACCAGAGCATTCTTAGGTTCGATTAGGATGCGTACAAGCGCTTCTTCGTCAAGAGCATCCAGTGTAACAATTACAGGAAGTCTACCGACAAATTCGGGAATAAGACCAAACTTGAGGAGATCTTCCGGCAAGATATTACGCAGCACTTCACCCACTTGCTTTTTCTCTTTGCTGCGAACTTCAGCGCCAAATCCCATCGACTTTTTCCCTGTTCTGGCACCGATAATTTTATCAACACCATCAAAGGCACCGCCGCAGATAAAGAGAATGTTAGTGGTATCAATCTGAATAAACTCCTGATGTGGATGCTTACGGCCACCTTGCGGTGGTACGCTGGCAACTGTACCCTCTAAGATTTTAAGGAGAGCCTGCTGCACTCCTTCGCCAGAAACGTCACGGGTAATTGACGGATTTTCCGACTTGCGCGCAATTTTATCAATTTCATCAATATAAACAATACCTTTTTCGGCTTTTTCCACATCATAGTCAGCAGCCTGAATAAGTTTTAAAAGAATGTTTTCTACATCTTCGCCTACATATCCGGCTTCCGTTAATGAAGTAGCATCTGCTACTGCAAAGGGAACATTGAGAATTTTAGCTAATGTTTGCGCCAACAGAGTTTTACCGCTGCCAGTCGGGCCAAGCATGATAATATTAGACTTCTGCAACTCAACATCATCCATTTTGGCACCAAGATTGATCCGCTTATAGTGATTGTATACAGCCACTGCCAGGGATTTCTTAGCTTCCTCCTGGCCAATAACATACTGGTCAAGAATATCTTTTATTTCTTTGGGCTTAGGAACATCTCTGAGTTCGACATCAATATCCTCACTCAGTTCCTCTTCAATGATTTCATTGCACAGTTCGATACATTCATCACATATATATACTCCCGGACCGGCAACAAGTTTTTTTACTTGCTCTTGTAGTTTACCGCAAAAGGAACATTTCAGCTGACCCCTGTCATCACCGAACTTCAACATATTACCACCTCTCTACTTGGGAGTCTCCTTGTGTCTGTCACCCCGTACCACGACTGCATCAATGAGGCCATATTCTTTGGCCTGCTCGCTGGACATAAAGAAGTCCCGTTCGGTATCATTTTTGATTTTCTCCATCGGTTGACCGGTATGGTGGACAAGAATCCCGTTTAAATGTTCTCGCATACGGAGAATTTCCCGTGCGTGAATTTCAATTTCGGTAGCTTGCCCTTGGGTACCACCAAGCGGTTGATGAATCATGATCCTGGAATTAGGCAATGCATAGCGTTTACCTTTTGCTCCAGCTGTAAGTAGCAGTGCAGCAGCACTAGCTGCCTGCCCCATGCAGGTAGTAGTTACATCAGGCTTAACATATTGCATAGTATCATACATAGCCATAGCAGCAGTAACTACGCCCCCTGGACTATTAATGTATACATGGATATCTTTATCCGGGTCTTCAGACTCCAAAAACAACAACTGAGCAACAAACAAATCTGCTACAGTATCGTCAATAGGTCCACCAATAAACACAATACGGTCTTTTAGCAGTCGTGAGTAGATATCATACGCCCGCTCACCACGGTTAGACTGCTCTACAACAATTGGCACATAGGGCATTATAAGTCACCTCAAACCTAAAATTTATTTTTTTGCAACACTATCAATAATAAGTTCGACAGCCTTTTTACGAAGCACAGAATCCTGGAGAGCTTGGAATCTGTTCGTCTCACGAATTACCTTGGTAATTTCCTCTGCTGTTGTCTGATAGTTCTCTGCCATAGACTCAATTTCCTGCTGCATTTCCTCAGGCGTAGCAGTAAAGTTTTCAGCTTTTACAATAGCTTCTAAAACCAAATCGGTTTTGACATTATATAACGCAGAATCGTGGTAGTTAGCACGCAGAGCTGCCATATCCATTTTAGTATATTCCAGATATTTATCAAGTTTCATGCCGCGCTGCTGTAAATTGATATCAAAATCCTGAATCATATTATCAATTTGGTTTTCAATCATAAGGTCTGGTACGTCAACTTGAGCGTTGTCAACTGCCGTTTTGATGGCTGCAGTACGGAATTCGCGTTCAGCTTTAGCAATAGCAGCCTGCTCTAACTTATTCTTAATATCATTTTTTAATTCCGCCAGAGTATCAAAATCACTAGTTTCTTTAGCAAAATCATCGTCAAGCTCCGGAACCTCTTTACGCTTAACATCATTAATCTTAACATTAAATATAGCCGCTTTACCAGCCAATTCAGCAACAAAATAATCTTCTGGGAAAGAAACTGTTACTTCCTTTTCTTCGCCAGACTTAGCACCTATCAATTGATCTTCAAAGCCAGGGATAAAGCTGCCTGAACCAATTTCCAGAGGATAACTCTTGCCTTCGCCGCCTTCAAAGGCAACGCCATCAACAAAGCCTTTAAAGTCAATAATAGCCAAATCGCCTTTCGTAAGCTCAGCATCTTCAACAACTATCATTTTGGAATTACGGCTACGATTTTTTTCAAGCTCGGAATCTACATCTGCGTCAGTGATTTCAGCAGTAGTATTTTCTATTGCAAGGTCTTTATATTGTCCTAAGGTAACTTCAGGCATTTTAGTGACAGTAGCTTTAAATACTAATGGCTGGTCTTCTGCCAAGGTAACAACTTCAATTTCAGGACGACCAACTGGATCAATACCCTCTTCTTTAAGTGCTTTGCCAAAAGCCTCCGGAGCCAGAATTTCAAATGCTTCATCAAGCAGCGCTTCTTTACCAATGCGCGCTTCTATAACTTTACGTGGAGCTTTACCCTTACGAAAACCAGGAATGTTGACTTGATTAGCCAGTTTGCGGTACGCCTTTTCCAGCGCCTTGGCTACCTCAGTTTGGGGTACCTCTAAATTGAGCACCATTTTATGATTGTCTATTCTTTCCGCTGTTACCTTCATTTATGTATTTCCTCCTTATGAAATCTGCTGACACAGCTTATGACTGTCAACATAGTCCCTTATAGTAGTATTCCCATTATTGACATAAATTTCATGTGCTTCCTGGTTTGATCATTGTTTTTTTGGCCAGTATCCACAAATTGCAGCAATGTCATGCATAATATCATACCACACTTAAAAACCAAAGACAAGATATGTGCAAAAAACCCAGCAGAATATGCTGGGTTTATAAATAATGGAGCGGAAAACGAGATTCGAACTCGCGACCCTCGCCTTGGCAAGGCGATGCTCTACCGCTGAGCTACTTCCGCGTATGTCTTAACAACGAAATTTATTATATACCATAACTCAATTATTTGTCAACACCCTTTTTGTGGTACTCGTCGAAGGTAAAGCACGCGGAGCCATCTATAATCTAACATCAGGCCGGGTATATTCAATTAATCGTGGCGCAGTTGAGCTCCTAAAAGCATGTCAAGGCATAGCAGTAGAAGCACTAATGGATATAGCCCTCGAGGACAATAAAGCATATATTGCCTTCCTTGATGGCTTAACTGCCAAAGGATTGGGCTCCTTCTATAATGCTCCTCAAACATTCACACAGAAGCACCCTATTTCCTGCTATCAACCGCAATTAGAATTTGTTTGGCTAGAGCTTACCTCGACCTGCAACAACCGTTGCTTACATTGCTATTCTGCCAGCAGTCCAGAAGTACCTGCTGGTTGTGTGTCACATAACCGCTGGCTTGAGCTTATTACCGAAGCTCGTAAGGAGGGTGCCTATACCCTCCAG
>JAGGAA010000136.1 GCA_017889675.1 Bacillota bacterium
GGAAGCCTTGAGAGCACAAGCCCCGAATATTCTATTTCAAATGCTGTTCCGTGCCTCGAATGCAGTTGGTTACACCAGTTATCCGGATAACGTAATCCGTGCCTTTATCGCCCATGCAGCGGCATCAGGTATCGACGTATTCCGTATTTTCGACAGTTTAAACTGGCTTGAAGCCATGACCGTTTCCATCGATGCTGTCCGCCAGTCTGGCAAGATTGCGGAGGTTGCCTTGTGCTATGCAGGCGATATTCTGGACCCGCTGCGCACTAAGTATGACTTGAAATATTATGTGAACTTAGCAAAAGAAGTCGAACAAGCCGGCGCGCACATTTTGTCCATCAAAGATATGGCCGGACTATTAAAGCCGGAGGCCGCCTATCAACTAGTTTCGTCCCTTAAAGAGGCTGTAGACCTCCCGATCCACCTGCATATGCATGACACCAGTGGTAATGGTATCTACGCCTACGCCCGGGCCATTGATGCTGGTGTAGATATAGTAGATACCGCAGTTTCCTCATTAGCCGGCATGTCATCCCAACCCAGCAGCAATACCTTATACTATGCCTTGCAGGGTCATGCCCGCCAACCTAAGGTAGATATTCACAACTTAAATAAATTATCTCATTACTGGGAAGATGTTCGCGCCCATTATAAAGATTTTGAAAGCAGCCTCTTTTTCCCTAACCCCGAGGTGTATCAGCACGAAATGCCTGGCGGTCAATATAGCAACCTCAGACAGCAGGCCAAAGCACTCGGACTGGAAAATCAGTGGGACCGCATTAAGGAAGTATATCGCCAAGTCAATGACCTGTTTGGCGATCTCATCAAAGTAACTCCTTCGTCCAAAATTGTTGGCGATATGGCATTGTTCATGGTCGAGAATAACCTAACAGAAGACGATATTTATAAAACTGGGGCTAGTTTAGACTTCCCGAACTCTGTCGTGGAGTTCTTCTCTGGGCAGATTGGCCAACCGTACCAGGGCTTCCCCCAAGAACTGCAGCGCATTATTTTAAAAGGTAAAGCAGCCTTAACCAAACGTCCTGGCGAACTGCTGGAGGCGACTAACTTTGACCAAATCCGTGAGATGCTAGCTGATGTTCTAGCTCGTCCGGTAACCGAAGGTGATGTGCTGGCTTACTCCCTTTACCCCAAAGTCTTCCTCGATTGGGTTAAGTTTGTTGCTGCCTATGGTGATGTGTCGATGTTAGACACCCCCACTTTTTTACATGGCTTAAACCCGAGGGAAGGAATCCAAGTCGATATTGAAGAAGGAAAAACACTTGTAGTTAAGTTTATCTCTGTTGAAGAACCACTTCCTGACGGCACTCGGATTGTTAACTTTGAGCTTAACGGTTTACCTCGTGAGGTTATCGTTAAAGATAATAGCATCAAAGCCATTACAATCGCGAGAGTGAAAGCAGACAAAGACAACCCCTGCCAGCTTGGCGCTTCTATGACAGGGAAAGTTATTAAAATCATGGTGGAAAAAGGAGTTCAAGTAAAAAAAGGCGAATACTTACTTGTTACTGAAGCCATGAAAATGGAAACGACGATCCAAGCTCCATTTGATGGTGTCGTAAAAGAGCTTTTTGTAAAACCTCATGATCCTGTAGAAACAGGCGATTTATTAATCGAACTCATGAAGATAACAGAAGCATAATTAGTTATAGCTAGGGGGGCCGCATGGCTGAGAGGATTTAATTCCGACCCTTGAACCTGATGTGGTTAATACCACCGTAGGAAAGCTTTATATCAATCTAAAAGAAGCTTGCCCGCGTGTTCCCCCCTCCGCTATAGCTAAAAATACATTTATAGAGGAAGGGGAACACTATGTATACTACACAAATGGATGCCGCTAAAAGAGGGATTCTTACTGAACAAATGCGAATCGTAGCTCAGGAGGAAAGTATTGATATTGAGCTACTGCGCCAACTAATCGCCAGTGGCCGCGTTGCTATTCCTGCCAATAAGCAGCATACCAGTCTCAGCCCCAAAGGAGTCGGGGAAAAACTTCGTACCAAAATCAACGTCAACCTTGGCGTTTCCAAAGACTGCTGTGACCTTGAACTTGAATTAGAAAAAGTAAAAAAAGCCATTGACCTAAAAGCCGAAGCCATTATGGATTTGAGCTGTTATGGTAAAACCCAGGAATTTCGACGCAAGCTGATTGAAATGGCACCGATCATGATTGGTACTGTACCTATGTATGATGCTATAGGAATGCTTGACAAAGACCTAAAAGATATTACAGTTGATGAATTTTTTTCAGTTGTTGAACGCCACGCTGAAGACGGCGTAGATTTTATGACCATTCACTGCGGTATGAACCGTAAAACAGCTGAACGGGTGAAAAACAATAAGCGCCTTACCAACATTGTTTCCCGAGGTGGTTCGATTTTGTTTGCTTGGATGGAGCTTAATAATCAGGAAAACCCTTTCTATGAGTATTACGATAGACTCTTGGATATCTGTGAAAAACATGATGTAACCATCAGCCTCGGTGATGCCTGTCGTCCTGGTTCTATTAATGACTCAACTGATGCAGCTCAAATTGAAGAACTCATTACCCTTGGTGAACTAACCAAACGTGCTTGGGCTAGGAATGTACAAGTTATCATCGAAGGCCCTGGGCATATGGCACTTAATGAAATTGCTACTAACGTGCAACTAGAAAAAAAATTGTGTCATGGTGCTCCCCTCTACGTGTTAGGTCCACTTGTCACTGATATTGCTCCTGGCTATGACCATATCACCAGTGCCATTGGAGGTGCCATTGCCGCAGCAAATGGTGTTGACTTCCTCTGTTATGTTACTCCGGCGGAGCATCTTCGTTTACCCACTCTTGACGACGTAAAAGAAGGCATTATTGCTACTCGCATTGCCGCCCATGCTGGTGATATTGCCAAAGGAATTCCTGGCGCTAGAGAATGGGATAATCAGATGAGTGCAGCCCGCACTGATGTAGACTTCCCCCGAATGATTGAATTGTCTATCGATCCTGAAAAGGCAATAAAATACCGGGAAGAATCAAAACCAGAATGCGAAGATACCTGTACCATGTGCGGTAAAACTTAGCAGATACAGAACGCTTGCTTTTGTATCTTGAAACAAAGGGACCTCGCTTCATGCCTATCAGCATTAAAAGCGAGGTTTTGCATCTTTCTGTATTTAGATGTTAGAGGCGACCCCAAATTACAAGTTATCACTAGACCTTAAATCTACTCACAGCATCTTGCAGCTCTTGTGCCAAACTCGCCAGGCCATTGCTTGATGACGCAATTTCTTCCATAGAAGCTGACTGTTCCTCAGTAGCAGCCGATACCGACTGAGCCTGACTGGCGGCGTCCCTGCTAATTCTTCCAATATCCTGTACCGCTCCTACTATTTTCTGACTTTCCCCCACCATTTGCTGAATCTCGGTAGATATTTCCCTTACCTGGTCTGACACACTGTTAACCAATTTTACGATTTCGTTAAAGGCCTGCCCGGCAGTATTAACAACGTCAGCACCAATTTTAACCTCGCGGGTTCCTTCATTCATGGCCGTTACGGCTCTATTGGTATCACCCTGAATATCTTGAATTAATGTGGCAATCTGCTTTGCAGCATCCTGTGATTGTTCTGCTAATTTGCGTACTTCTTCGGCAACAACAGCAAAGCCGCGTCCTTGTTCACCCGCTCTTGCCGCTTCAATGGCGGCATTCAATGCCAGCAGATTGGTTTGTCCGGCGATCCCGGATATAGTATCTACTATCAAACCGATCTCCTTTGAATTATCACCTAATTTTATAATAACCTGAGCCGAATTCGTCACGGTTTTCTCGATATTGCCCATTTGGGAAACCGCTGATTCAACAGCTTGTCCGCCGTTTTTAGCGGCATTGGATGTTTCATTAGCCATATTTGACATGATATCGGCAGTAGAAGCTATCTGCTGAATGCCAGTAGACATTCTCTCAACTACGGCAGCAGCCTGGTTTACAGCATTTACCTGGTTTTCTGAACCTGCCGCCACTTCATTAATCGCTACCACTACCTGATTTGTCGCCTGCGCCGATTCATCGGAACTTGCTAATAATTCTTCCGATGATGCCGCCACTAATTCAGTTGTTTGGCCAATTTTTCGGACTAAGTTACGTAAACTCTCCGTCATGTCATTAAAGGCTGTTGCCAATGCCCCGATTTCATCATTTGAGGTAGTTTTGAGCGCACTAACTGCCAAATCCCCCTGCGCCACTTGGTGCGAATGCTTTAAGAGAGCGTTTAGCGGCTGAGTTAAACGCCTGGCGGCGTACCAAATAACCCCCATAACCACGGCAATAACAATTGTTACTGCAATCGCCAGGACTTTCGCTATCCTGGCTGCGGGAGCAAAAAATTCAGCCTCATCAACAATAGTAGCTACTGCCCATTCGGTTACAGGTATGTATTGGTAAAAGGTTATCTTCTTCTTACCGTCAAGTGTGTACTGGAAAATTCCCGATTTACCTTCCAACATATGTTTTCCCAGTTCCTTGATGGTCGGATCATCCATTTCAGTTATCTTTTTCTGCATCACAAAATCCTTATTGGGATGCTGAATAAAAGTTCCGTCCTTTGCTACCATAATGCCATAACCTGTTTTACCAAATGTTAAACTGCAGGCAACCTGCTGCACATACTGCAGTGATATGCCTGCACCAATCAACCCTTGAGGCACATTATTATCGTCTTTTATTGGTGCTACCACAAATATTGTTGGCAAACCCGTAGTTTTAGATATTAGTGGTAGGGTTATCTGCGTTGGTCCGCCAGCCATGATGGATTTAAAATAGTCCCGTCCAGCTACATTGCCAATAAAGAAGGAGTAGTTATTGCCATTTTTTTGTACAGTATGATATTCTCCATTCCGGTTAGCCGCATATATATCCTGGAATATATCCGGGTATTTCCCGTGCAAAAAGTTAAACCTGCTGATGTTTTGGGCATCTATCAGAGCAAAATCATTGTTAATGCTCTTGGCCGTCGGCGTTGATGCAATTGTCTCAGGTTCCAGCATATTCGCTGTAAGCCAGGTATTAATGGTATTTGCCGTTTGCTCGGTTGTCGTTAACATACTTTTGCTTAACTCATCTTTGAGCACATTATTTATGCCGATGTATGAGGCAACACTAATTACTAATAACCCGGCAACAACTACCGGCATGATAAACAGCATCAGCTTGGCCCGGTATGATACAATATTCAGCATTTACTAAAGCCTCCCAATAAAATCAATTCTTATGTCTATTGCTAACACTAAGTTAGTGGTTACTTTCCCTCCTCTGAGCTAAGCTGCCGGGGATCACTGTAACGTAAATAACATGAAGAAGCAATTTATTGTGCTGAAACCTTAAAAAACACGGCTAACCGCCGTGGCTTTTGGCAACGGCGGAAGTCGGTAAAAAGAGACCTTGAGCCTGTTTCAATTTAGTTGAATCTTATATTTACCTGCCAACAAACGCTGCTTTACGTTTTTCAATAAAAGCAGTCATCCCTTCTTTTTGGTCAGCAGTTGCAAAGCATAACCCAAATACTTCTGCTTCATAAGCTATCGCCGATTCGATATCCATGTCCAGACCTTCATTAACTGCCGCCTTACACAGTTTTACCGCCACCTCAGCCCGGGACAAAATTTTCTCTGCAAGTGCCTTAGCGGTACTTATCAGTTCTTCCGGCGTCGTAACCTTATTAACAAGACCAAGGCGGTAGGCCTCTTGCACATCAATGATATCGCCGGTAAATAATAACTCTTTAGCTCGACCTTTGCCTATCAGGCGCGGCAAGCGCTGGGTACCGGCAAAGCCAGGTGTAATGCCTAGTGTCACTTCCGGTTGGCCAAACCTGGCCTTTTCCGAAGCAATCCGTAGGTCACAAGCCATTGCCAATTCGCAGCCACCGCCTAAAGCAAAGCCATTAACAGCGGCAATAACCGGCTGCGGCAAGTTCTCTAGTTTATTAAAAACGGCCTGACCAAACTTTCCCCATTTCCGTCCATCTAGCGCCGACAGCTTCTGCATTTCGGTAATATCTGCACCAGCTACAAAAGCTTTATCGCCGC
Organism: Bacillota bacterium; assembly: GCA_017889675.1. Classification (GTDB taxonomy): domain Bacteria; phylum Bacillota; class Negativicutes; order Sporomusales; family Sporomusaceae; genus Sporomusa. The sequence continues at coordinate 6,083 of JAGGAA010000136.1, forward strand.
TGCCGGTAATAATAACTACCTTTATCGTGTCATCTTGCGCAATGCTCTCTAAAAGATTGTCTAATTCTTTTAGCATTTCATAATTTAGCGCATTTAGTGCTTTGGGCCGAGATAAGGTAATAACACCAATACCGGCATTGCATTCAAACAAAAGGCTAGTATATTGTTTCATGGTACCCCACCTTTGCAAAATATTGAGTTGCAACTGCTACCCAGCTGTTATTTACAATAATCGTAAAAGCCCTTGCCAGACTTGCGCCCCAGATAGCCGGCCTGAACCATCTTTTTCAATAATGGACAAGGACGGTACTTAGGATCACCATAGCCTTCATGTAAGACTTCCATAATGTACATTACGGTATCATTACCAATCAGATCAGACAGCGCCAACGGTCCCATCGGATGATTAAAGCCCATTTTAGCTACCAAGTCAATATCTTCGGCACTTGATACACCTTCCATTAAGGTATATACCGCTTCATTAATCATTAGCATCATAATGCGATTACCAACAAAACCCGGATAATCAGCCACCTTAACCGGTGATTTCCCCAATTTCTCCGCCAGCGTTTTTACTGCGACAAAAGTTTCTTCACTGGTAGCTAAACCATTAATAATTTCTATCAGCTTCATAACTGGCGCGGGGTTGAAGAAATGCATACCAATAACTTTATCTGCTCGCTTGGTAAAGGCGCCTATCGCGGTTATCGGCAGCGACGAGGTATTGGTTGCCAAAATGGTATGCTTAGGACAATGCTTATCCAGTGTCTGAAAAATATCACGCTTGATATCTACATTCTCAATAGCTGCTTCCACTACTAGATCCACATTACAAGTTACGGCATCGAGCTCTACCGTGCCGGAGATTCGGGACATAATGGCATCTTTGTCAGCAGTAGTCATTTTGCCCTTTTCTACAGCCTTGCCTAAGTTCCGCTCAATGCTTGCCAGTCCCTTTTGGACAAACTCCGGCTTTATATCCCGCAATATTACTGTTAGCCCACCTTGGGCCATTACCTGCGCAATCCCACTGCCCATTTGTCCTGCGCCAATAATTAGTGCCTTTTTTAACTCCATGCTTTTTACACCTCCTAAGTATTGCTTCCTAGCATTCCTGCTTAATTTTTTTAAACTCGGTAATTAGTGCCGGCAATACTTCCATGACATCGCCAACAATACCGTAGTCAGCTGCCTTAAAGATGGGAGCATCCGCTTAGGACCTACCGTCTTACCTGTTTGTCCTACTTGATGCATATGTGGTTTCCAGCCTGCGTCTACCGCCGCTCTTGATGCGCCCACTGCCCCCCCAAGAACACCTGCTAATTCTTCAATTAACGCAAAATTTTCGGGTTTACCCATGCCCCGGCCGCCGGAAACAATAATCTCAGCCTCTTCCAGGTTACAGGCCGTGGTGCACACCCGGACAATATCAACAAGTCTGGTACGAATATCTTTGACAGTACTCTTTACACGCACAAATTCGCCTGTTCGCGAAAAATCTTGTTCAGGCCGTTTAAATACCTTGGGTCGTACTGTGCCCATCTGGGGACGATGTTCCGGACACAAAATAGTAGCCATAATATTGCCGCCAAAGGCTGGGCGTGTCCAAGCGACCAAACCAGTTTGTTCGTCAATACCCAGGTTAGTGCAATCGGCTGTCAAGCCGGTACCTACGCGACAAGCTACTCTTGGCCCCAGATCGCGGCCATCGTTAGTGGCCCCCATGAGAATAACTGAGGGTTTATAGGTCTTAATTAGCTCAGCAAAAACGGTAGTAAAGCCATCGGTGGTATAGTATTTAAACTCAGACCCTTCCACCATATAAACTTTATCTGCGCCGCTTGCAAACACATCTTTGGTTAAATGTTCTACACCCTCGCCAATCAGGACACCTGCTAATTTTTGTCCCATTGCATCAGCCAGTTTACGGCCTTCGCCCAATAGTTCATGAGCGACATTTTTTATCTGGCCTTCTGCTAATTCAATGAACACCCACACATCTTTATATTCATTTTTGTCTATGCTTATTGTTTTTTCTTCGGCTTCCCTGGCAATAGCACTGACCGGGCAAACTTCCACACAGGCCCCGCACGCGGTACATGCTTCAGTAATATCTGCCTTATCTTCCTGCATCACGAGAGCGCCAAATGGACATGAGCTTACACACGCGCCACAGCCTATACACTCTTCTTTATTAACTTTTACTGCCATGTTTTTTTCCTCCCGTTACACAAGCTTAGCTTCTGATAATTTTTGGACCAGCATGCTAGCCGCCGCCCGGCTGCTGTCAGCCTGAATAAGTTCTCCCTGCACCCGTTGTTTGGGAGTAAAAATGCGACGTACCTGGGTTGGCGATCCTTTAAGCCCTAAATGCTGAGGATCAACCTCCATATCACCGGCTGTCAAAACAGGTATTTCTCGGCGATTGGCTTTCATTGTACCTTTAACGGTAGAGTAACGAGGCTCGTTTATAGATTTGAGAACAGTCAACAATACCGGCATTTGAGTTTCAATAACCTCATAGCCTTCGTCGTGCTCCCGCTCTAATCGCACTTTTTGTCCATCGACCTCAATTTTAAACACACAAGTAACCTGAGCCCAATCTAAATGCTCAGCAATTTCTGGCCCTACCTGAGCAGTATCGCCATCAATGGCCTGTTTTCCACATATAATCATATCAACTTTGCCAATTTTTCTGATAGCTGCTGCTAAGGTATAACTGGTAGCCAAAGTATCTGCACCACCAAAAGCCCTGTCACTAACCAGCAATGCCTCATCAGCCCCCATGGCTAAACATTCTTTCAGCGCATCCTTGGCTTGCGGCGGCCCCATGGAGATAACAGTAACCTTACCACCATGTTTTTCCTTAAGCTGGATTGCCGCTTCAACAGCATTTTTATCAAAAGGGTTCACAATACTTGGTACGCCTTGGCGAATCAGGGTATTCGTGACCGGATCTATTTTTACTTCTGTAGTGTCAGGCACCTGCTTGACACAAACCACTATTTCCATTGCTTTAGTCCCCCTATATACTCGTCTGTAACAGTAAAAAACTAGCGCAGTACACTTGCCGAAACCACTATACGCTGAACCTGATTTGTTCCCTCGTAAATCTGGGTGATTTTTGCATCCCGCATGAGACGTTCTACTGGATATTCACGACTATAGCCATAGCCGCCAAAAATCTGGATGGCATCGCTAGTAACCTCCATAGCAATATCAGAAGCAAACATTTTGGCCATAGCAGCTTCCTTGGAATAAGGCAAGCCTTGATCTTTCAAATAAGCAGCACGATAAACCAGCAACCGGGCAGCATCTACTTTGGTTGCCATATCTGCCAGCATAAAGGCGATTGCTTGATTATTTGCAATTGGTTTACCAAATTGCACCCGTTCTTTAGAATACTTTATTGAATGCTCTAATGCTGCCTGAGCAATACCAAGGGCCTGTGCTGCAACCCCAATTCTACCCCCATCAAGTGTGCTCATAGCAATCTTAAAGCCTTCACCTTCTTTGCCAAGCATATTTTCTTTGGGTACTTTCACATCTTGGAAAATAAGTTCATTGGTCATTGAAGAATGAATACCTAATTTATGCTCTTTTTTACCAAAGGAAAAACCGGGCATACCTTTTTCCATAACGAAAGCGGTAATGCCTTTTACACCTTTTGACCTGTCAGTAATGGCAAATACTACATATATTTCAGCTTCACCAGCATTGGTAATAAATATCTTGCTGCCGTTAAGTATATAATGATCACCCTTTGCCACGGCTACTGTTTGCTGAGAGGCGGCGTCAGTGCCGGCATTTGGTTCAGTTAAACCAAATGCTCCCAGTTTTGTACCTTCAGCCAGCGGCACCAGAAATCTTTGTTTTTGTTCTTCTGTGCCATAGGCATAAATAGGCCAAGCACACAAAGATACTGTAGCCGATAGGGTAATGCCTACCCCGGCATCCACCCGGGACAATTCCTCTACCGCTAAGATGTAGCTCAGAACATCAGCCTCAGCTCCACCGTATTTTTCGGGAAAACAAATACCAGTAAAGCCCATTTCGCCCATGGCATCTGCGATTTCGCGGGAAAATTCTTCTTTTGCATCCCGTTCGGCAGCACCAGGTGCCACTTGCTTCTCGGCAAAATCATGCACTAACTTTTGCATCATTATTTGTTCTTCATTAAGCTGAAATTGCATATTTTATCCCTCCATACCATATTGCAGCATTAAAACTGCTACATACTTTCCACAATAATTGCGATACCCTGGCCGCCACCAATACATAAAGTAGCAAGGCCGCGTTTGGCTTCTTTTTGTTCCATAGCATGCAGCAGCGTTACCAATATCCTGGCACCGCTGGCACCGATGGGGTGGCCTAAGGCAATAGCACCGCCATGCACATTTACTCTGCCTTTAGGGAAACCCAGTTCTTGACCTACTGCCAAAAACTGAGCAGCAAAGGCCTCATTGGCCTCGATCAAATCAATATCAGCAATCGTTAAACCGGTTTTGGCCAAAGCTTTTTTAGTAGCCGGTACCGGCCCCATGCCCATGACACTGGGATCAACTCCTCCTGAACCAAAGGAGCGAATTCGGGCTAACGGTTTAATTCCCAGTTCACGGGCTTTGTCACCAGACATAATAATCAGTGCCGCTGCAGCGTCATTTATCCCGGAGGCATTACCAGCCGTAACTGTGCCGTTTTTCTTAAAAACAGGCCTAAGCGCCGCCAATTTTTCCAAAGTTGTGCCTGGTTTGGGATGCTCATCGGTATCAAAAACAGTATCTCCCTTTCTCCCTTTGATGGTAACAGGCACAATCTCTTTCTTAAAAGCACCGCTCTCAATTGCCGTCAGTGCCTTTTGCTGTGATTCGAAAGCTAATTGATCTTGGGCTGCTTTGGTAATGCCATAGCGTTCGGCTACATTTTCAGCGGTAATTCCCATATGATAATCATTAAAAGCACACCACAAGCCGTCTTTTATCATAATATCGGTAAGCTTGGCATCTCCCATCCGGTAACCCCAACGGGCTTTACCGTCTAACATGTACGGAGCATTAGTCATACTCTCCATGCCGCCGGCCACAATAATATCACCATCGCCGGCCATAATTGCCTGGGCGGCAAGATTGACGGCTTTAATGCCTGAGCCACAGACTTTATTAACAGTAAAGGAAGGTACTTCCACAGGTATTCCAGCTTTGACAGCAACCTGACGTGCCGGGTTTTGTCCCAAACCGCCCTGCAGAACATTGCCTAAAATAACTTCATCAACTATATTATTGGCAATACCTGCCCGGTTAAGAGCCTCATCAACGGCAATCCTACCTAGTTCAATTGCCGACAATGTGGATAATGAACCGTTAAAAGTACCAATTGCTGTTCTAACAGCGCTAGCAATAACAACTTCTTTCATGTCAACCACTCCTAGTCATAATTTACAATAGCCTGAGCACCTTCTAGTTCCAGCCATTTCATAAACAGAATTTTTTTTAGCTTAATCCTAATTGCCGAATAGCCTTCTTTTACTTTAAGCGCCCGTGGATAATACACTATAATCGAGTTTATTTCAATGGTGCAGTACTGCTCCCGTTCGGCTGGAGCTACCGTGGCTACAGCTATCGTTGGTACGTAACTACCTGTTACGCTTTTGGCTGAGCAAGCTCAGCCGCCGATAGCCGGTTCAAATTTAAGTTCAATAACTACAGCAGCAGAGCGCTTCTTTATATACTCTACGGCATCTCTATCAATAGAAATCATTGCGTCTTTACGCCTCCCTGGCTGCAGTTTGTACAATTTGTATCACAGCGGCGGCATCCTCAAGCATTATGTTTTGTAAAAATTTCGTTTCTGCCGGACTCATTGCTTCATTTGTCACAAATAAATGCTCCAAAATAGACTTACCTACCAACGTACTTAAAGTGATAATACCGCCCTGCCGGTACGCCGGTAAAAGAGCTGTGTCAAACAAATCCATATCAGACGGCGAATAGTCAAAAACCTTGCACCAAACATGCAATAATTCTTCTTCCTGCATACCGGACACTGCCAAGAGTGCTTGTTTATGCGAACTTGTCAAAGTCAATATGCCTGACATATAAACCCGCAAAGCAGCAGTTATCTGCTGCTTCGGTAATTTTTGTTTTAAAGTCCGGGCATTAAATGACCCTAACTGCCTTTTTTGAGCCACGCCCATTAAAGCGGCAATTACTTCATCCGCACAGATAGCGGTGACAAAGAATATTCTCTTTTGGGCATCATTTACCGACAGTTTAACAGCCTTGCTGCAGAATTTCTGTGTATGCCTACCTACCGTACGATAATAGCGTCCTTTTGTTGCTGCAAAAATGTCTTGTAAAAATGTAATAATA
>JAGGAA010000137.1 GCA_017889675.1 Bacillota bacterium
CGGTTCGTTTATCAGTTACACCCGTGACTATATATCACCGGCCTGGGCATGTGGTGTAGGCTGGTGTTACTGGCTAACCTGGGTAACCTATGTACCATCCGAAATGATTGCTGCCGGCATTATTATGAACGGCTTTTTTTCGGCAGTAAGCGCAATGTGGTGGGTGGTGCTGTTTGGTTTGGCAATTACTTTTATAAATTTATCCCGGGTCAATCTGTTTGGTGAATTAGAGTTCTGGCTAGCGCTGTTTAAGATTGTTGCTCTCCTTATTTTTTGCGTTTTAGCTATCATGATTTTCTTTGGGGCTATCGGTGGCGGAGATTTTATTGGAACAAGTGTTCTGTTGTCCAGCGGCGGTTTTGCGCCGGAAGGCTATTGGGCTGTGCTGCTTACCATGGTAATTATTTTGGTTAATTTCCAGGGATCGGAAATAATCGGTCTAGCCGCAGCAGAAAGTAAAGAACCAGCCAAGACCATTCCGACTACCATCAGACAGATTACTGTGCGGATTATCTCGCTCTATATTGTTCCCATGCTGCTATTGGTCACTATTTTCCCCTGGGATAAAGCTACCTTGGAAAAAAGTGTGTTTGCTGCAGCCTTGAATGCGTATGGTTTGGAATGGGCAGGCGCTATTTTCTCGTTTGTTGTTTTGACAGCAGCGATTTCCTGCTCAAATTCTGGTTTGTATGGCTGCACGCGCGCGCTGTATGCACTGGCACAAGAGAAGATGGCACCCGAATTTTTGGGGCGTCTCAACAGTCAAGGCGTACCACAAAATGCCACGGCATTGTCCATTGCGGTTTGTTGGCTTGGGGTAGTGTTATATACTTTTGACCAGGATCAAAGCATTTACACCTATCTTTTGGCTTTATCCGGCTTTACCGGAGCCATTGCCTGGATTTCGATTTGCTATAGTCAGTACAATTTTCGCAAGCAGCTTAGCCCGGATGAAGTACACCAGCTAAAATATAAAGCACCACTTTTTCCGTATATTACTCAGTTTGGCATTTGGGCGCAGATTGCGTGCCTGATCTTTGTTGCCTTTACCGAGGAACTCAGAACTTCACTGTATCTTGGTGTGCCGCTGCTGATTTTGCCAATTATTATTTACCGCTGGACCACTCGTAGAGAAGCGGTTACCGAATCATAGTGTGATAACTAAGAAGCGTACCGGCACATTGCCTGGTACGCCTCTTTCAACTAAAGTATCACCTTGATTATAACAAAAACATAAAACGCCACTAAATGATACATTGTGGCCACTTCCACCCGTAATCGTATCGGATTATTGAATAAAAATGAGCGCCATCAGTTTAGGTTACTGGGTTTAAATTCTGTTCATTAATTTTCAGTCGCCGACGCAAGACGTGCATCCGCTTTCGGCGGTAATTTAACTAAGGATACAACTAATGCGGTAAAGACTAATGCGCCGCCCATAAAGACGAATGCAGCATTATAACCAGACATACCAACCAAATAGCCGATTATAATTGGAGATAAGATACCACCTATACTGCCACCCGCATTCATAACACCGGTTGCCATTCCAACATAACTGCGTTTAACCGATTCCATCGGCATAGCCCATAAGGGACCGAACGCCATGCCTACAAGAAATCCTGTACAAACCAAAAGTGCCATAGCAATATTTTCCGTTGGGGCTGCAACTACACCATAAAGCACCGGCCCGGCTGCTAAATTCACAAGAATTGCCTGCATTTTACGGTGACCAGCAAACACTTTATCGGAAAGCCAGCCGCCAAACGGTTGAGCGATACCCAGTGCTAAGAACGGTAATCCGGAGAAGATACCCATTTTCACCATTTCAAAACCACGTGCTTTTACTAAATAACTCGGCAACCAGGATAATAAACCAAAGAATGCGCACATAAACCCAAAATAAGTAAGAGCCAACAGGCAAATATTTCGGTTTTTCAGCACACTCATAAGCCCCACGCTAGTTTCGTCTGATGCTGTCGGTGCTATTTCTACTTGTCCACTTTTAATATAATTAAGTTCCTCTTGCGTGATGTCAGGATCCTCTTCCGGAGAATTTTTCACTAGAAAGTACAATAATGGAAGAATTACAAAGCCCAATCCACCAAAAATATAGAATAGTACATGCCAGCCCCAAAGACCTATAATAGCCACGGCGATTGACGGTGCAATAGCAGGACCGAAGGAACATGCAGAAGTAAAGATTGCATTAGCAGTTGCCCGTTCCTGATTGGGAAACCAGTTACTATTCAATTTGAAAGCGCAAGGCGGCTGAAGGCCCTCGCCGATGCCAAATAGTACACGTACGATAAAAAACTGGGAAAATGAACGCGCTACCCCTGTAGCCATCGTCATAATCGACCACCATATTAAGGCAACAAGTAGCACCTTTTTAGGCCCAACTTTATCGCTCAGATAGCCGCCGGGTATTTGGAAGATAGTATATGTTATAAAAAAGGCACTGAATAGATAACCGACTTGTTCCGGAGATAATGAGAATTCCTTGGATATCAGGGGCATAGCGACTGACAAATTTACCCGATCGAGAAAAGCCACGAAAAATACGATCCAGGATACGGCTAAAACTACCCAACGTTTTTTCATATATCGTTCCTCCCTTTAATCTATGGATTGCATATTTAGTTAAATTAAATATTCTAATCTATATATTCCGCGGTAAAGAGGTTTGCAGGCACAGGTAGGTGGTGCATTGACAACGCTACACCACTAACGTTTAACTTCCGCTTTTGCCAATACACCACCTACCTGCAAAAGTCTTTAACACGTTGTATATAATATTGGAAATTACTTTCCTATCATAATATTAAGGATTTCTACATCGGTGGACTTCATGCCATGGCAGCCCATACGGCCAATATTTTGAATTGTCTGTTCGTAATCTTTTTCCACAAGTCCTTCTCCGAATGGAAAGACCAAATCGTGTTTTGCCATTTCATAGCCCATAATGCCTGCATCTACTGCACTGGAAATCTTTGCCGCACAAGAAGCCTTAGCTCCATCGCATACAATGCCGCCCACATTACCTAAAGAATTGATAAGTGTCTTTCCAATGACATCATAATCAGCACCATTCAGATAAGCGATGCCGCAAGCCGCAGCCGCCCCAGCTGATACGGCTCCGCAGTACGCAGATAGGTTTCCAATATAACGTTTCTGGTGAAGGGACAGCAGGTTAGTCAGAATAAGCGCCCTGTAAAGGGTATCCTCATCTACTCCAATTTCTTCAGCATAAACGACAACCGGCATAGTACAAGTGATCCCCTGATTGCCGCTTCCCGCGTTGATAACTACCGGGAGGGCACAGCCATTCATTCTCGCATCAGAACCTGCTGCCGCTGCCGCTCTTGCCCTGCTTCTTACATCGTTACTGCCAAATTTCAGGAAAGTTTGTCCCACCTGGGCTCCCCATTTATTTGTTAATCCTTCTTCTGATATGGCAGAATTATATTTAATCTGTCTACTGATGATTTCTCTTACATCATCCAGATTCACTTCATTGGCAAACTGGAGTATGTCCCAAATATTGAGTTTTGACTTATCCCCAGACTCTTGAACTGCACTATCAGCCTCTTCATATATCAACTGACCATTTTTTTCTATTCTGGCAATGTGATTGTGCTTGGTTCTTACTTCCACAGCTGCCGTTTCCTGTCCGGCTGTCAACTCTGCGCGGATGAAAAGATTTTCTTCTCCTTCTTCCAGCTCACAGCTACAGATTCCCTGGCAATATAACGTTCTGGTCGTATCGATATCTTCCTGTTTTACTTGGCTGATGACCTCAAGCTCCAATTCTGACTTCCCTGCGACAATGCCCAAAATGGCTGCTACTTCCACGCCCTTCTGACCGCCAGAGTTAGGTACTACAACACCCTTCACATTTTTAATAATATTGCCGCTGCAGCGGACAACCATCCGTTCGGGTGTCTGCCCAAGGACTTCTCTTGCCTTTGCAGCTGTAAAGGCAATGGCAATCGGTTCCGTGCAACCCATAGCCGGAATCAATTCTCGTTTTAGTATCGTAACATAATTATCGTATTTCATCTTCTCCATTAAGAGTTCTCCTTTTTTCAATGCTGCATTACTTAGCTTTTTTAAAAAAGGATATCTGACAGGTATTGTGACCGTTAGCGATGGTATCTCCCAAATGAAATTCAAATCCCATGGCCTTGGCAATGCCTCTGTCACCATCCATAGCCATGTCGCATAATTTCTCGCAAGTCGCATCATCAAAGCCTAAATCCTGCCATCCTTTCAGCAGTGGGCAGTGATGGAATTCCATATCCACTCTATCTTCGGTTTTGGTCTTGAATTCAATTTCAAAAGTCTTTACGACATTCGGAGTTAGAAAAGTTTCTGCAAAACATGTAACATTTTGGGGCTCCTTACATTGGGCCTTGATTGCAGAACCCTGGACCATACCAGTTTCCGAAATTGCTTCACGAATGAACTTTTCTGCTTGTTCTGCCATTCCTGCTTCCCTGGCCTTGATGTACGTTAAACCGGTCCAGATTGCACGATGTCCAATTGCACCTCTCTGAATGTCAGCTACTGGGTCACCTTTGATACTAATTTTGTTATCAATCATGTTTTTCCCTCTTTCTAATATGATCACAATATTTCCCGCAATAACCCATATTATCAGCGTTATCTACCGGATTTAGCCATGTGATTCTATACTAATTTCCACGTTCTGATCATATCACCAGCATTGACTATAGTCAATATATTTTTAATTATTTATATAATTAACATTTTTCCACACATATTATTGTATAAATATTGTAATTTCAGCCTTAATTAACTATATTTAACGTTTTGTGATATGATCAGAAACGGTAGTTTTATTTAGTATTTATGCAGTTAATGTCCACTTCATATTGACTTACCCTTTTTTTCAATATATAATAATTTGACAATGCAATTAAGGAGATATTTTATGGGCAAAAAAATTTCTGATACTTTAAAGGATCAAGTTTATGATGCTTTATTTTCTGATATTATCAATGGAGTATATCCTGCCGATACAATCCTCACTGAAAAATTTTTAATGGAAAAATACGGTGTGAGTCGTGCGCCAATACGCGAAGCACTTACCCAATTGACTGGAACTCATACCTTGTCCAGCATTCCCAGACAGGGATATAAAATTTTTCAACCAAGTGGACAACAGTTGTTGGAAGTGATTAAATTCCGTTCCGCTTTGGAATGTTCTTTTTTGGAAAGTTATTGTAACTATATCGATGAATCCTGGATCAAAGAACTGAGAAACACTTGTGTGGACTACATCAATTGTCCGTCCAATGATTTCATGTCTCACTGGCACTACAACTGCCAGTTTCATCTGAAATTGTTCTCCATTTATGGCAACCATTACGCTTATAAACTCTTGGAAGATGCGTTGAACATCCAGACTATCTTTTTCGTACAGAAAAAGCATTCTGCCACCATGGATTTGCACCTGGCTTTAGTTGACTATCTGGAAAAAGATGAGATTACAACGGCTATGACCATTCTGAAGGCAGATATTGAAAACCTTCTACTTCCGAGCACTGCTCCTACCCCAGTTGACCAAACCAGAGAGTGATACATATATCACGTCCTACTTATAAAATCCCACTTTCAGGCCTATTGGTCTAAAAGCGGGATTTGTCTATATTCTAGAGTATACTTTTATGTCTTTCTTTTATCTCGCGGCACTTGATTGTCAACACTTTATCCTTTTTTTCCAATAACGTATTCAAAGCCAAACCGTTTATAATCTTCCCAAAAAAGACTCCTGTTTGCAGGAAATTGCGACGGTTCACGAAGGCGTTTTTGTTCGTTAAGAGATTCTTCCTGCGGACGTTCTTCCGCAACCAAATCTTGCTGGCATTGATCAAAAAGCAGTGCGCCTTTGGGCGAATTCACCAAGATCATCGAAACCCCAAGCGGGTCAAACCATTCCGGGCTATACTTCTCAATTCCCCAATAATCCGCAATGGTCAAATCAGAAGCACGGTAAATATCGGTGAAACGGCATTGCGAACAAGAAGGGCGTGTGATGGCGCCTACTTTAAAAAACAACTGGTAAAAACGATCATCTTCTTGTATTTCAGAACTTTTATCTGTAGTAAAGAGAAATCCCTTATTGCTGTTTGCACGGCTCCACCCATCTTTCTTCGAACGAAATTGTACGCTGACAAGCTTTCCACCGTTTTCCCGTTCAAGTAACCGCTTATACTCTTCCCAAATTAGTGGGCTTGGAATACTATGGCAAATCAAATCGCAAATGCACAGCCTGTCCACAAGCGGTGAATTGTTCATAAATCCACGCAGCCCTGCAGCCTGACAAGGAGTTCCGGTAAAAAGAACCATGCGTCCCTCTTTCAAATCAGCTTTAATCGCAGCATAGGTATCTCGCATGTCACTCTGCACGTATTTAGAAATCCGCATCCTATCCCGCTGTTCGGACGTTTCCGCCCGCTGATGAAGAACATGAAACCCTTCGTCATAATCTGCTCCATAA
>JAGGAA010000138.1 GCA_017889675.1 Bacillota bacterium
CCTTTGTTTTAAATTCTGATGAATAATTATTTCGCTTGTTCATGTTCCCATTATAACTTAATTTTTTATTTTTGTGTCTCACCCTATGGGAGCATTATATAGCCCATCCTGATTCTATTAAATGTTTCCAGCATTATTCGACGTTTGAGCAAACAGAGGTATTCACAAAAATTGCCGCGTTGTTGAACAAGCACAATATGTATGTTGAACAAAGCGGAGGATTAGCTCTTAATTATAGATGTTCCGAGCTAGGTATGAGCCAAACGATGTTAAAGATATTTAAAAATAGCAGGGTAAGAATAATGACTGGATCTGATGCTCATAGACCTGAACATACAGGCGCAAACATACATGAATTACAGCAACTAATAGATAATGTTTAAAGTAGTTCCATCTTAGGAGGTCTGCCAGGTAATATAAATTTATCTGAGGTAAAATAACGTTAAAGGGAAAAATTCTCTAATTTCTGAAGTTAAATCAGAGAGTTTTAGGTAGCAATTAGATATAGAGATGAATAGGTAATTATAATACAATAACATTGATAATTTAACTATTGCTATTGACATTCAATATAGCGAGATTTATACTTTGACTTAAGTCATTTAATATGTGTGCTTTGTAGTAATTAAAGTACCATAGATTCTCCTAACAAATTAAGAGATATTAGATGTCATGGCTTTCGTTGTAAGGTTAGAGATCGCTGTAAAGAACGGACTAGTAAGTAAAACCATAAATAGCCAATCGTTGGAGTATATCTGGGCGAAGGGCTTTTTTTATTAGAATTAATTGACTCAAGTCATTTTATTCTAAAGAGGACTGATTATTTTATAGTCAAATTAAACAAAGAATGTACTATAGATACTTGCAACTCTAGTAAAACACAAAAGTAGGTGATACCCATTTGTACGCAAATACGACAAGTACTTATTATTTCTGCTTCTGTTGGAGCCGGGCATGATCAGGCTGGCTATGCGTTGAAAACAGAGATTGACCAGCGGTATCCGCATGTCCAGACTGAATTTATTGACTTTATGGACAGTAAATATACCTTTAATAATTTACTGAAGGAAGTATATCTGGAGGTGCTGGAATGCGCTCCTAGCCTGTACAACTTTGTGTACCAGATTGCAGCACGGCGCGGAAATGCTCAAACCAACGCGAAATATGCTTTGTTCAAGACCATGCAGCATCATATGGAGGATTTATTTTCCAAGTACCATCCTGATTTAGCGATATTTACGCATCCGTTTCCTTGCGGTGCGGCTGCTCGCATGCGCCGTAAACGAGGCTGTGCTACACCGCTTGCGGCTATCGTGACCGATTTCTCCTTCCATGACATGTGGTGCTTTCATGAGGTCGACGAATACTTCGTGGCGACAGAGGAATTGCGTCAGGCCTTTGCGGGCCGGGGCATGCCTAACTGCCGTGTTCATGTCACCGGTATTCCGGTGCGTCCGGGGTTTGGAGTAACTGGTGATGCAACTACCATTCGCCAAAAATGGGGATTCCGGGGCGATAGGCCACTCGTATTACTTATGGGCGGTGGTCTTGGCCTTGGATCTATCGAAGAAGCGTTGCTTAGCATGGATCAACTGGAGCAGCCTGTGCAGGCAGTGGTCATTACCGGTAAAAATAGTGGACTGTTTGATTCGCTCCAGAATATTGCTGGTCAAATGCGTCAGTCAGTTAGAGTGCTAGGATTTGTAGACAATATTCCCGAGCTGATGGCTGCTGCCGACATCCTGATCACAAAACCCGGAGGATTGACTGTCAGTGAAGCGATGGCAACTGGGCTGCCGATGGTCTTTTACAAATCTCTTCCCGGACAGGAAGAAGACAATTCCCGTTATGTGACCTCACGAGGTATTGCTCTTGAGGCGGATTCTAGCAGCCAGTTAGTTACGACTCTCAGCGGGCTTTTGTCTCAACGGCAGCAATTGCATATTTTGAGGGAACGTTCCCTGCGGCTGGGGCGACCTCAGTCTTCAGAACATATCATTGATATCCTTAATGCCAGGGTCGGTTGCTTTGCCATCGATTGATTGCGGGAGTCTAGAGAAGAAAGCGTTAGGAATAGAGAGAGTTAAGTAAAAACTGGGCTCTTCTGGTTTCAATGAACTTATAAATGGAGTGATTAGTATGGCAAGGCCGCCACAGGATCCCCAAATTCGAATTAAAGAAATATTAGATGCCGCTGAGAGTTTGTTTTATGAACATGGGTATCAACAAACCATGATTAGCGATATTGTAAAAAAGATCGGGGTAGCGCAGGGAACCTTTTATTATTATTTTTCCTCAAAAGAAGAAATTATAGAAGCTTTGATTGATCGGCATTTATTAAACATTAGTACTGAAATTGATAAAACGATCTGTGCAAATGATATTACCCTTTCACGCAAAGTTGATTTAGTAGTTAATAGCTTATTTAATAGACTTCAGCATAAGCAAGGCTTATTGCTTGAGTATTTATATAATGACCATTCGATCCTCCTTATGGATAAATTATTTAGGCAGGCTAAGAAGTTACTTATTCCTTATCTTTGCGATATTATTGAAGAGGGCAATCGAAAATTTGTTTTTACAGTTGCGCAGCCCAAGGCAGCATTGGCGTTTATATTGTCAATTATTCAATGCTATATTGAGGCAATTTATGAAAAAGAGCCTGCGGAAATTCTGGCATATAAATGGGTTTTAGCGAAAGAACTGATTGAAAATGCGTTGGGGATAACGAAAGGAAGTTTGAAACTCTCGGCATTCCACCATCAATAGCTAAAGAATATGTGTGACCTAGATAATTTTAACTACTATTTTAACTTAAAATTATTAATACTACGCGGCAAGATTAAAGTTGGTCAATAATAAACAGAGGAAGGCCCTATGATAAATGATACTTTATTTATGCAAAAATTTATTAAGGAACCGAAAAAAACCGGTAGTATCATTCCGAGTTCATCGTTTTTAACCAGAAGAATGGTAGAAGCATTGCCGTGTCACTATCCAAGAGGGGCAATATACTTGAATAGCATAAATTCAGCGGTATTTGGCTGTTGCTAAATACCAGATAACAGCTATAATAATTAAAACAACCGATGCGCTGTAAATATAACTAAATCCAAATGCTTGTGCTACAATTCCCCAAATAACGGCACCCAGTATGCCTCCCATATCCTGCGCACACAAGAATGTTGCACTAGCTGTTCCTCTTCGTTCAGCCGGGGCAAGTGATATAGCCAATGCATTTAATGCGGGCTGGACGGAGCCGTAGCCTAATCCGTAAATTACAGCGGCAAACAGAAAAGTTGGCAATGAAGTAGCTACAGATAATATTTGTAAGGCAATTCCCAATAGAACCATACCTGGTACTACAACTTTAGCAGCTCCATAACGGTCAGCTATTCGACCTGTTGTTAGTCTTGTGAACATCATCGCCAATGCAGTTATGGTGAAAAAAGCTCCGATATCTGTTACTCCTTTATCACTAGCGTATGGCGGCAAAAAAATCATAATGGTAGAATAAGTTGTTACAATGATGAAAAATAAAAATGAAGGCCATAAAGCTTTTTTTTCGATAATTGCCAGTTTTCTATTTTGTTTTGCTGTATGTTCCGTTGTTTTATCATTGACCTGTTGGGTACCTTGGCAATTTTGGCGGCAGTAACTTGCCGAAAAACTGGTGATTAGCGCTAGTATTATGAAACAAGCCGAAAGAATGAAAAGTACGGTATAGCTATAATGTTCCATAATATATAAGCCTATCCCAGGTCCGATAACCATTGCCACTGAAATTGAAATTCCGAAAAAGCCCATGCCTTCACTCCTGCGGATAGCTGGAATTAAATCAGAAGCGATAGTGCTTGTTGATGTAGTTACAGTACTCCAACCAACTCCGTGTATTGCCCGCAGCATTAGCAACAATATAACCGAGTAGGCTGCTGTATTATAAGATACTGTTATTATCAACAGCAAGCTCAAACCAGCAAGTAAAATTGATGTTCTGCCTTTACGATCTAGCAAAGGGCCTATCTGTAAGCGCGATATAAATGCTGTCATAGAATAAATCCCGGTTATCAGCCCTGCCATGAATTTGCTCCCGCCTATATGAAGGACCAGTAAAGGCAAAGTTGATAGTAGCATGAAGTTGCCAACATAGGTAAGAAAATTTACTACCGTTATAAGTGTAAACGGCATTGTCCATAATTTCTCCAGAGCTAGTGCTTTCGTACTTTCCATAGATGGTTATCTCCATTCTCCTTGGTTCTGTTGTGATATACCTTAATTTGTGTATAATTATAGCAATAGGGAACTCATATGTATAATATTAATAAAGTCGTAATTTCATATGAAAAAAAGTATGAAATTACAAGGAGATACCTTGTGGATATTAGGAAACTTCAATACTTCCTTGCAGTTGCAGAAGAAGGACAAATAACAAAAGCTGCTAAGCGATTACATATGGCTCAACCTCCGCTCAGTCAACAGCTTAAACTGCTTGAAACCGAATTAGGAGTCAGGCTAATAGAAAGGTCTGGAAGCCGTAAGATTAAACTTACAGCTGCAGGGCAGACATTACGTATTCGGGCAGAGCAAATGATGGAGTTATCTAAAAAAACAGTAAAAGAATTAAAGGATATTGAAGAAGGAACGCAAGGAACACTACCAGTTGGCATTACAGCCTCCTGGGATGCTACCTTTTTACCAAAGAAAATTAATACTTTTCATGAGCAGTACCCAGGCGTCACTTTTCAAATATGGGAAGGTGACGCAAATAAGATTGAAGAACTGCTGCGTAGCGGAGTTGTGGAAATCGGGATTACGCGGATTCCTGCTGATATAGAAAACTACGAAACAGTAACTTTGCCGGACGAACCAATCGTAGCTGCCTTTAGTCCCCAAGAGGCTTGTGTTGTGCCATCAGATTCCGTGCGGCTTGTCGAGCTTGCTGATAAACCATTAATAATATGCTATAAACATGAGGCTCTTTTAAACTATTATCGAGAAGTTGGCCTGGAGCCGAAGATTCTTTGCCGACATACAGATGTGAGATCGATGCTGGCTTGGGCAGTCGCAGGACTAGGTATAGCAATCGTACCAAAATCCGCAACAAACTTTATTCCCAGTAATAACTTAATCTTTAAAGAAATTATTGAACCACCTTTTAGAACAAAACCTGCTGCGGTCATTTGGATGAGGAACCGATATCTATCTGCTGCTGCACGGCATTTCATAGACATATTTGCCAAAGTTGATTCATAGGTTTTATTTGAGTATACACAAGAATAGAGGCGTTTTTGCAAT
>JAGGAA010000139.1 GCA_017889675.1 Bacillota bacterium
AGAGTGAGTGCGACTTCTTTTTCTCCAAAACCAAATACGAATTCTTTTTGCATATTCATCCCTCCAGCTGCTTATATACTCGCTTATATGATATATTTCCTGCTGGCAGGGATTACATTCTAAATCTTGCAGTGATTTCATTAAGGTCGGTAGCCATCGTAGCCAGCGCTTCGGAACTGGAACTGACCTCATGGAGGCTGGCGCTTTGTTCTTCTGCTGAGGCGGCCACTGTTTGGGTGCTGGCACTGGTTTCTTCTGCTACAGTACTGATATTTTGGACATTGTTGACCACAGACTGCATACCATGCGCTGTTTCTTCCACTGCATGGCTAATCTGCTCGATACTGTTTTTGACTTGATCCAGTTTAGTAATAATCGCCTGGAAACCCTGTTGTGTTTCATCAGTTGCTGTTTTGCCTGCTGCTACTTCTGTAGTAGCCTTGGCAACCGCATCTACTGAAAACTGGATATCGGTGGTCATGTGGGCAATGATTTCTTCAATATGGCTGGTAGCGGCAGCGCTTTGCTCGGCTAGCTTGCGAACTTCGTCTGCTACCACCGCGAAGCCTCGTCCGGCTTCGCCGGCTCTGGCTGCCTCAATGGCGGCATTCAAGGCCAGCAGGTTGGTCTGACCAGCGATGTTGTGAATGGTGGTGACAATCTGCTGGATATCATCTGAGCGTTTTACTAGTGATTCTGATACTTGAGTAATAGCTATCATTGATTTTTCAATAGTGGTGTTTTGAGTAACAAGCCTGTTGATACGCTGCATTCCCTGATCGGCGTCGCCCACCGCATCCTGAGTGACACTATTGACGTGAGCGGCGCTGGCGCTCATTTGCTCGGCTCCGGCGCCAACCTCTTGGATAACGGCGGAAATATCAGTGATAAGCCTGGTATTTCGGTCAGCCCCAGCGGCAACATCGGTAATGGTTTTGGCGATGTTTTCCGATACTTGCAGTTGCTCATGCACCGACGAAGACAGCTCTTCACTGGAAGCCGCCAGCATATCGGCATTGTTTCTGACCAAGCGGACAATGTCTTGCAGTGCCTGCTTCAGCGCAATGAGCGCATCGGCCATGTCACCGATTTCATCATTGCGGGTGGCATAAATGTTTTTACCAGATAAGTCCAGCTCGCTAATCGCCAAGAGGTCATTACGCAGATTGCCCATTCGATTGGCCAGTTGACGGCTATACCAAATTAGCAGGGCAATAATAGCGAGGATGCCTAGGATGCTGGAGCCAATGACCATTTTAAATAATGTGCCTTGCCGTTCATTGAGTTGGCTGATTCGCTGCTTAAGGGCCTTGTCCTGAGTCGTCATGACATCATTGAATAGCTTGTTGACTGTTTCGGTTTTCTGCCGGGTTCCCGCCAGTACGGTGGCATAACTGGCATCATGATTCTGTTTTAAGGCAATGGAATGCTTAATGTCATCAATATAAGAGAGCAGAGCTACCTGCAACTGTTCACCTATCTGTTTACTCTCTACTGCTGTCACCGCGGCGTTAAATGTCTTTACCGCTTCTGAGCTTTGGTTCAGCAGGGTAATGGTGTCGGCTGCATATTTTTCGTCACTATAAGCAACATAGCCGCGCATGTTGCTCAAGCCTTCATGGAAGTCATCCTGAGCATTTTGTAAAGCCATAGTTCGCGTAACAGCACCGGATAGCATATTCTGATAGCTGTTGCTGGTTTCCTGAATTTCATAGAGGACTATTCCCAGTAGAATGACCATAAGTGCTAAGGCAATTCCCATAAGTACACCCAATTGGGCGCCGATTGGCATACGTTTTTTCATTTGTTATTCCTCCAATTATAGTAATAGTAGAGTTGCAAAGTTTTCAGCAGTCATAGGTAAAAATAGTGTGTGCGGCGTCTAAAATGGGCTGAATAAGGTTTGTTGCCCGATTGCTACGCAGTACAATTTCGTCCGGTTTGTTTGGCCAGGTATAACTGGTTATCAACTTTATCAATTAGTTGATGCAGATCAGTTTCCAGGCCGGAAAAAGTATGTACGCCGAAACTGGCGGTAATATGAAGCTGGCCTGCCGAAGTTGAGAAGGGAGTTTGCTCAATGATTTTGCGGAATTTTTCTGCAGCTTGATATGCTGGACTTTCCGGGCAGTTGATTAAGACAATCAGAAATTCTTCGCCGCCATACCGGGCAACCCAATCGCCGTTTTTTTGACGAATGTTGTTTTGCAGCTGCGCTGCAAAAAACTTCAGTATTTCATCACCAACTGAATGTCCGTATTGATCGTTAATTTGCTTAAAATAATCAATATCGGCCATGATAACAGAAAAAGGCAGGTCGTGTTGTTGGGACAGGGAAATTTCTAGTGGAAGCTGTTCGTCAATATACCTTCGGTTATAAATGGTGGTTAAGGCATCTTTGATTGCCAAGTCATTGAGTTCGGCGATAGCACGGTAAAGGTTGGTGCTTTTTCCTGGCAGGGGCAGAAAGCTTTCTGCCGTTTTTTCACTGATGCATTTTATAAGCTCAAGCGCTGCAGTGTGTCCGGCTATTTCTAACGGCATGGCGGTAATCATAAAGAATTTTTCTTGTCGCACTTCAATTTTGATAAAGGTTTCTTTTTGCTGGATTGCCTGTAAGGAGACACAATTTTTGCAAGTATGGGCACTGTTTCCCAAGTGATAGCAATCCCACAGACCGTAGACAGCTGGCGGCAGGGAGGCTGGTGCTAGTGGGTCAATGACTCTTGCAATGTCATAGTATTTTTCTAATATCGTCAGATCGGTGAGCAGAGTAGTCAAAATGATCATCTCCTGTTACTACGCCAAAATGTACATGGATTTATATGCTCCAGATAGGTATTATGTAATTGGACTACAATTATCTTAATTAATGCAAAAAGCATGCCAAACTTGGCATACTTTTTGTTTTAGTGGGTTTTCAGTTAAGATATCAGTATAAATCGTGCTAATTAAGCCCAAAAAAATAAATTGATCGTTATTTTTGCTTGTTGTTATGTTAGAGGTCCACTGTGGTAGGTGCTCACAAAAACTTCCCGGGTGAGAAGTTTTTGTGAGAAGTTTTTGTAAATACATCATTCATCTTGCTTATGTACTCATAAGCTTTATCTGGTGACATTGCCGGACTGTATAGATATCCCTGGCAATGCACACGGCCTAGCTGCCGCAATACAGTTCGCTGTTCCTCGGTCTCGACATATTCTACGATTGTTTTAATATTAAGAGAAGCGCAAAGGCTTATAATGGACGAGACAATTTCCTTGCAATTTTTTTCTTTTGCTATATCCATACTTAATGATTTGTCAATTTTCAATGTATTAACAGGAAAATTTTTAATATAACTTAGTGAACTATGTCCCATGCCAAAATCGTCAATGGCAATCCGCACCCCCATTTGGTACAGACTATTTAGCATTTTTTTTGTTTTGGTATCAGTATTCATCGCGATATTTTCCGTAATTTCAATTTCAAAATTCTTTGGCTGGATACCGTTTTTGTCAATGGCCTGCGAAATATCTTCCAGAATATTTCCATGATCAAATTGGGTAGCTGATACATTGACAGACATGGTTATATCTATTTTTTTGTCATTCCAGTTTCTAAGTTGCCAACAGGCAGTATCAATAACCCATTTTCCTAAAGAATGAATTATTCCTGACTCTTCAGCAATTACAATAATCAGTGGCGGTGGTATATGACCATAGACTTTGTGGTGCCAGCGTAATAAAGCCTCAACACCTGTCACCTGCTCATTTTGATCAATCTGAGGCTGATATTCCAGTAGCAGTTCTTGTTTGGCAAGAGCCTCTCTTAAATCATGCGCCAGAACCCGTGACAGGTTGCCAACAGTATCACGCCGAGCCAGGACAGATTGCGTAACCCTGTTAGAAATCGCCAGTTGGAAAAGGGTATCTAATGCATGGTTCATTTTTAGCGCTTTTTGTTTATTTGCCAGCCACACAAAAGGGAGATAAATTGCGACTCCTACCATTATATCGATAAGTTGCAAGACCACCCCTGTCCAAGAATTGGTTGCCATATAACCGCTAAGAAAAATAGGAGTAGTCCAATTAAATACACTATTTGTCAGGGGTACAAGACCAACTGCCATGGCAGTATATGATAGTAATGTCATAATGATAGGCGCTACTATAAAGGGAATTAAATAAATGGGATTAAGTACAATTGGCAAACCAAATACGAGTAATTCATTAATATTAAAGATACCTGGCAAAATTGATAATTTAGCCAGCCAAGCGGTATTACCTTTTCGTACGATAATCAATATTGCAATAATTAGGCATATTGTTGAACCAGTTCCACCTATTGTAGAATAAGCATTTATAAAGCTAGTAGTTAAAAATTCGGATGGTTGCCCCCCGTCAAGATACATCGTCATGTTTTTATCTGCGGCAGTTGCATAAATGCTTTGTTGGATTGCTCCAAGAACATTTTGACCATGAATACCCAAAAACCACAACAACTGTACCATTACATGAAATATAATCACTGTACTTAGAGTATTCGGCAGTTCCATAAAAGGAAATTTGATAAGGTCGTAAACCAGTTGATGGATGTCCATAACATTTCCGGTAATTGTCACAAACTTAAGTAGTGAAAAAATAAGTAAAGTGATTGCAGCTGGAAATATTCCTGCTACTGCCTGTGAAATAACCGGCTCAGCTTCATCAAAAAAAATACTGGGTCGAATTTTTTTTATGGAACTTAAATACAGAAAAATCTCTGTTGCGGCTAATGCTGTTAATATTGCCGGCATTAACCCGAATACACCTAACCAGTTAAGGGGGAGTCCCAGTGCCCCGTGGTTGCTTAAGGGTTGCATTATTGCAATCAAGCAAGTCAATGATACAATAGACGTCATTTTCGGATAAATAGACCCATTTTGTGCTAGTACACTGGATTTTACTAAAAAATAACTAATTGACAACACTAATAAGACGGACAGCATGCCAAATGTTGAGTTGTATATGGCGCTGCCAATTGTTTTCCACTGAGAACCCAGCATGTTGATCATAAATTGCTGATAAACTGGTAGCGGCAAATTTATAAACATATTTGCAAATGAACCAATTACCACGAAAGGTGTATTGAGCAAGAGCCCTCGCCGGATTGCAATAATATGTCTTTGTTCAGCTATTTTTTCTGATAACTCCGCAAGTCTTTTAAAAGACCGGTGTGTAAGATTATTTCTGGTCTTAAAGGGAGCATTGCCATCCATCGTAACCTCCTAGTATAAATAAAAAGCAGCAAGATATTGGTTTGCTAAGAAAT
>JAGGAA010000140.1 GCA_017889675.1 Bacillota bacterium
GACAAGCTATCCATTACAATAATAATATAAAAGACGGTAAAAAGGTAGTGCCTGATAAAATTTCTATGATTATTAGGAATAGTTTGTGGAATTACAGGAATTTGACCAAATTATTTGGCAGGTGTACCATGAATATGAAGCGTAAGGCTCCGTAGCTACATTGGAATACCATGCATGCAGCAAGCGGATAATTAAATTTAATGGAGAGTGAAAAATTATGAAAACAGCACAAGAACTACTTTTAGAACGTAAAACCAGAGTTCATAAAGCCATTTCTTTGGAAAAACCTGATAGAACACCAGTAATAATAATGGCTGATGCTTTTTGCGCTACTCACATGGGTGTAAAGATGGCTGATTTCTGTTCAAGCCTTGCCATGCAGAATCAAACAATGTTAAACTCTGCAAAAGCACTGGGTGATATTGATGGTATGAATTCGGTTTTTGCCGCAGGTCCGGTGTTTCCGTTAATATTTATGACTCATGTTAAACTTCCTGGTAAGGAATTGCCAGAAAATGCCTTATGGCAGCTTGATGAAAAGGAAGTAATGAAAGTCGAAGATTATGATACGATTCTTGCTAAGGGGTGGGCGCCTTTTATGCAGGATTATTTAGTGAACAGACTGCATTACCCACTTGGTCAGACGATGGAGGAATTAGCACAAACTCCTCAGTTTGTTAAAAATTTCGAAGATGCCGGTTATATGGTATATTCGCCGATAATTGCCACAGCTGTTCCGGAACTGCTGGGCGGCGGTCGGTCTATGCCCAAATTCATGCATGATCTCTTCAAAATTCCTGATAAAGTTGAGGCCGTTTTGGATGTTATTCAAAAAGAAAGTCTGGAAACATTGCGTCAGCAAATCAGGGCTACCAATTCCTCTATTGTCTTTATGTCTCCAGCTCGTGGCGCCAGTGAGTTTTTCTCGCCGAAATTGTGGCAGCGTTTTGTCTGGAAATATCTTAAAGAGACAATTGATGTAATTATTGAAGAAGGGGCGGCAGCCGATATCCACATTGATTCTAACTGGGGACGGGATCTTGAGTTCTTCCGCACTCTACCGAAAGGAAAATGCATATTTGAAACAGATAGTGCCACTGATATTTACAAAGTAAAAGAAGTTATTGGCGACATGATGTGCATTAAGGGCGATGTTCCGGCAGCTAAACTGGCATTGGGTACACCTGATGAGGTATATAAATATTCTGAGCAATTAGTTAGAGACATGGGCCCCGGATTCATCCTCTCTTCCGGTTGTTCCATACCACCAAATGCCACAATAGAGAATGTTAAAGCGATGATTTCAGCTGCTACCGGTAAATAAGAATGGGGTAACAAAGATGTTATTCATGGGTATAGGGATAGCATAGACTAATTACTATAGGCAAAGCCTGACAGCCGTTGGATGTCAGGCTTTGCCAACGTATGCGCAGTATTGACAAACTATATAGCTTTAGATAATATATAGATGTATATACAATAACTAAAACGATTTATCGTTGTAGCTTGTGGGTATTTATATAAGAATTATCGCTAAAGTAGAAGCTGCCTGAACATGATACCATTAGTATTGGAGTACAGGGAGGTAAATATGGTAGTTGATATCAATGAATTAATGAGGGATGCTTTGGCTGCGCAAGCCGATCATGCGGCCATTGCCGAGGTTCCGAAAATCAAATTTGTCGCGGACTTTAGAAAAGCCTGCGAGCAAAATGTATGCCGAAAATATAATACCAATTGGGTATGCCCGCCTGCTGTCGGACCGTTTGAAGAATTGAAAGCACGGGCCTGTCAGTATACACATGGACTCCTGTTCCAGACCGTCCATCAGATGAAAAGTTCATTTGACTGGAAAGGCATGATGGCTGCCAAGAAGGTTCATGATGGCGTGTTCAGAGAGATTCTGGCTAGTGTAAAAAACAAGCATAAAATACCGAACACTCTGCCCTTAAATGCAGGTTCCTGTGAATTTTGTGCTAAATGCGCCTACTTGGATGATGAGCCCTGTAGATTCCCGGAAGAAGCCTTTGCATCAGTGGAGGCCTATGGAATCGATGTTATTAATTTGGAAAAAGTCTGTGGGATTCCGTACTATAATGGAAAAAATACAGTTTCCTATGTAGGACTTATACTGTTTAATAGCGAAGAGTAATAATAGAAATGAAAAAGAACCAGGAACCGTGTTGCGGGAGGCCTGGTTCTTTTATATATACATGGGAGGAAGAACATGAACAGCCTATCGATCAAAGCCCATCTTTGGATTGCTTTCGCAGTTATCCCAATAATTCCGGTAGTTTTTCTCAGCACTCTTCAATTATTGCAGACAAACGAACCATCTCTGCAGTCGGCAGTTTTGAACATTGTCATTACGTTGGTGTTTACCCTCTTGTTAGGCTATTTCCATGCAAAACGTATCAATAATACGATAAAAATTCTTGTAGAATATATTCAGCAAGTAATGAGTGAAGGCTGCGAGATAAAAACGGTTAGTTTTCCGCGTTTTGCTCCCTGTGAATTTCATATGATGGCCGAACATTTCTTTATAATGGCAAAGAAAACCAAGGATGGTCAGCAAGCGTTACGTAAGCTAAATGCTGAATTGGAACAACGGGTAGCAGAACGAACCGAAAGCCTACAACGAAGCAACCGCGAGCTCGCTATATTGAATCAGCTAAATACCCCGATTACGCCCTACCCGGGAGGCGGGAATATTATAGGGGAATGTCTTACACAATTTTTTGAAATAGCTGGTGTTCCTGTAAAACTATACCTTACCAAACCGGTGTTTTCTTTATTGGGGCCTTACGACGAAGATATGAGCGGCATTAAAGATAACCAAGAGACAGCTAGGCCTAGACATAAAAATGCATATCGGTATTATATTCAGCCCATCCGTTCAGGCAATACAACTTTCGGGCATTTGGTAGTGTCCAATTATCCGCTAAGTCAAGCAGACCGTGAGTTTTTGGAAACATTGTCGCGTTCTGCCGGGATTATTATTCAAAAGGAAATGCTGTCACAAAC
This sequence comes from Bacillota bacterium, assembly GCA_017889675.1. Taxonomy (GTDB): domain Bacteria; phylum Bacillota; class Negativicutes; order Sporomusales; family Sporomusaceae; genus Sporomusa. The sequence continues at coordinate 3,025 of JAGGAA010000140.1, forward strand.
ACTGCAAAAAAACAATGCTGTTTTAAAGGCCGTTCTGGAGAGTATGAATGATGCCATTACGTTAGTTGACAATAGGCGAGAAGTAGCGTACGCTAATGGCCGTATGGCCAAGCTGCTTGGTATTTCCTGTGACAAACTGCGTGGTTTGCCGGAAGACCATATATTTGATGCTATAGCCGAGCGATTGTCTGATGCTGACCGGGAAATTATTAAGCAGGCTAGACAAGAGTATGGCATCTACAAGTTTAAAATTACCAGTGGAGATATGAAGCAGTATATGATGCTTTCTGCTTTTCCTGTTATTAGCGATGAAAACCATAGTATTGGCAAAGGCTTTGTTTGGTGGGATGTTACTAAAGAGCAAGAAGTCGATAAGCTTAAGAGTGATTTAATTTCCATGGTATCTCATGAATTCAAAACACCCATTACCAGCATTAAAGGCAGTGTTGAAACTTTGTTGCGTGTCGACGCTGAATGGGAGGAAGAATTTAAAAGGGAAATGTTAACAGGAATTCACGAAGATATTGACCGTATTCAGGAATTGGTTAACGATTGGCTGGATATTTCACGAATTGATGCCAAAGCCATTAGTTTAGATCGGGAACCAGTGCGACCAAGTATTGTTGTGGAAAATGCTATTAAAAAATTGCCCAAACTTTTTGCCAGCGGGGTAACGATCCAATCAACGGTGGAGAATAATTTGCCTTTTATTTATGGCGACAGGGTTCGACTGGGGCAAGTTTTGTTAAACCTTTTTACAAATGCTATCCGCTATAATGAACGTAGTCCGCAAATCAAAATTTCAGCCAGGCATGATGAAAACTATGTACATATCAGCGTAGCTGATAATGGTATTGGTATAAATAAAGAACACGTAGATAAAGTATTTAACCGGTTTTACTGTGTTGAAAATGGGCGAGAGCGTCCAAGCGGCAGTACAGGGTTAGGACTGGCCATTTGTAAAGGAATTGTCGAAGCCCATAGTGGCACAATAAGACTTGAGAGCAATTTCGGGACAGGGAGTGTATTTACTGTTTCAATACCACAATACAACTGTGATGGTGACAACTATGAAGAAGAGTAAAATAATCATTATTGATGATGAGCCTAAAATACTGCGGTTCATTTCAGCTAATCTCAAATCACTAGGCTATGAGCCACATAGTTTTCTCAATAGTCTAGAGGCGCTGGAGAGTATTGATTTACTAGATCCGGAGCTTATTTTGCTGGATATCATGATGCCGGGGTTGGATGGTTTTGCATTACTAAAAAGGCTGCGCACATTTTCCGATGTACCGGTTATTATTTTAACGGCGCGTGGCAACTCAAATGATAAAGTTCAAGGACTTAACATGGGGGCCGATGATTACCTTACAAAACCCTTCTCCCTTGAGGAGCTTTTTGCCAGAGTCCAGGCTGTTTTACGACGTTCGGCCAAGCGGGTCATTAATAATTATTCGACAAGCGAAATAAAGAACGGTGAGGTTACGATTAGCTTGGCTCAGCGACGAGCTTGGATAGTTGATAGGGAATTGAAACTTACCGAAACCGAGTATGGTCTATTTTCGTTGTTAATGGCCAATTCGGGCAAAGTAATGACCCATGAACAACTTCTCAGTGATGTTTGGGGAAGTGAATACCGGGATGATGTTGAATACCTACGGGTGGCCATAGCTCGTATCCGCCAAAAAATCAAACACGCTGACGGTGATGGCCGACTGATAGTAACCTACCCTGGTGTAGGATATATGATTTCAAATAAGGAAGACGAAAAACACCACTTTTGATGGTGTTTTTTCCTTTTGTAATGTTTTTGTAATATAAGAACTTATGAATTTTATGCGGATGTAACGGTTGATAGAGTAAGCTATTAATATAGCACATTAGGGGGGAATATTGATGAAAAGTGATGTTGAAATTGCACAAGAAGCAACAATGAGTCCTATCGTGGCAGTAGCGAAGGAATTATCCATTCCTTCTGAAGAAGTAGAACTGTATGGCAATTATAAAGCGAAAATTTCTCTCAGTACGTGGGAACGAATCAAAGACAGACCTAGTGGAAAACTTATCCTGGTTACCGCCATTAATCCTACTCCTGCCGGTGAAGGTAAAACAACAACAACGGTAGGACTTGGTGATTCTTTGCGGCGAAAAGGTAAGAAAGTCGTTATTGCTCTCAGAGAACCATCGTTGGGCCCTTGTTTTGGCGTTAAAGGCGGTGCAGCTGGCGGCGGTTATGCTCAGGTTGTGCCAATGGAAGATATCAA
>JAGGAA010000368.1 GCA_017889675.1 Bacillota bacterium
CTTCGTAGATAAATACTCATTATAACAATAAGTATGGCAACTAGCACAGCCATTGATAAAGATTGAAACATGATATTACCAAAATAGCTAAACGCAACAGCACCAGGCACACTGCCCATCACAGTCGCCAAAATATATGGCCAAAATCGCACCTTAGACAGCCCGGCAAGAAAACTAACAGCATCCCAAGGTAAAACGGGAGCTAGACGCAGAATCAATACTGTTCTGAAACCATGCCTCACTGACTGATTATCTAGCTCTTCCAGCAGTATCCATTTCGGCCAAAATCGCTTGAGTCTATCGCGGCCCACCAGGCGAGCTACCCCAAAGCACAAAGCGGCCCCGCAAACTGTACCGATAATTAGATATATCGCCCCCCACAGTGGCCCAAACGCTAAGCCACCAGCAACAGCCAATATAATGGCTGGAAAGAAAACAAGCGGACGAAAAACATTACATAAAATAAACAGTAGTGGGCTCCAGTAACCCAAGGATAAAATCGTATCACGAATCATCTCTGGTTTAAACCGCTCAATGCCAAACACATAAACATATAGAATACCTACTACGATAACACCTACAAAACATCCAGCTACTGCCGGTCTAAACGCCGTTTGATTAGAGTATCTCATAAGGGTTAATTATAGCCGCTATAGCATTCAAATGTAAAGAAAATTTCTTTTTTGTGAATTTACTTGACTCAGGATTTCTTGACAGCTTCCAGACGCTCGGCTGCACGCTTTAAGCTCCGGTCGACCATGCCATCCTTTCCTTTATCTACAGCGTCACGGCTATCCACCATTTTCCATACTGTCGCATTACTCTTGGCATCAAGCAAGGTCAGTTCGATGGCCGTATGTGCCGTGATTATATCATGAGCCGGCACTATTCTGGTTTCAGTGACCGGCACATCCACCCATTCCTTCACTGTCGTCTTTTTGCCGTCAGCACCAGTCACCACCTTCTTGAGGGAAACCTGTTCGGTGGTCTGATAGGTTTCTAGTCTCTCGGGAATATAACGTGCCGTGTCTTTATAGACACTGAAGCGCACCTGTAAGATGCCCTGGCAGTAAATGGCTGCGCCCTCTTGGAGTAACTTCTCATATCGCTGCGAATCACTCTGCGCCAAGGATGCCACATCTTCGCCGCTGGTCTTACTCAGCCTTTGAACCAACTCCTCCTCACTTAAAAAGCCAAGTCCAGCCTGAGCAAATTTTAAGTTTTGGGAAAAAACTTGCTGTACCTTATCGTTCAGAATACGCCGCTTCAGCTCATCCGCCTGCACACCCTCGGCAAAGCGCGTCTGCACTAACACCAATTTCATCACGGCAAAATTATAGCCTGGCTGCTTCCATTCATCCTTTCGCTCCTCGGCGCTCATCGTTGTCGGCACCAGCCACAGTACGAGGAGCATTGCCACCCATAGATATTGTTTCCAGGATTTCATTTTGTCTCCTTCTCCTTCACTCTTACTGGCTGCAATTCTTCTCAAAATGCTAGCCCTACTCACCTGGCAACTTACCCAGTGAATAAATATAGTAGGCTTTTGACATTTCTTTAAACTGCTTTGCCTCTTGTTCCCACTGGGACAGTGTTTCCTCTAAACTATACCGTCCAAGCCTCAGGGCATCATCACCGGTAATCAAGTCAATCATTGGCGCCCCTTTGCCGTTGAAGCTGTAGGCGAACTGGTTATCATTTAGATCTTGCACCGTATATAGCAGGCTCAAGCCTGTACGTACAGGCCGAAAAGCTTTGCGGTCAGTTATATGCAATTGAACACCATTGCAGGTTTCACCGGTAAAGTTTCCGAAACGCGGGATGTAGTGCGCCGGACGAAAAATTACGCCCGGAAGCTTCATGACGAAAAATTACGCCCGGAAGCTTCATGGCGTTCATCTGATTAGCTAAACTCTCAGCGTCAAGCCAAGGAGCACCGACAAAGTCAAAGGGTCTGGTCGTCCCTACACCTTCTGAAATATTTGTCCCGCCAAAAATGCCGGTTCCAGGATAGACTAAGGCCGTATCTGGTGTCGGTATATTGGGTGAGGTCATGACCCAGGGCAGCCCGGTGTCGTTAAAGTACATCTCCCGGTGCCAGTTGGTCATATCAATAACTGTCAGATCACAGCCGATTCCAAATTCCTTATTAAATAACTTGGCCAATTCGCCAACAGTCATGCCATGCCTAATGGGAATAGGGTACATGCCGATGAAAGACTCAAATCCAGGTTTGGTAATACCGCCTTCCACCTCAACTCCCCCTATTGGATTAGGGCGATCAAAAACAACAAAGGTCTTCCCGTTTTCTTTAGCTGCTTGCATGGCATAAGCCATTGTATAGATATAAGTATAAGCACGTGCTCCAACATCCTGGATATCAAAAGCAATGACATCCAAATTTTCCAACATCTCTGGAGTCGGTTTTTTAGTAGCGCCATATAAGCTGAACACAGGTAATCCTGTCTTACTATCTTTTTGACTGCCAACCTTATCGCCGGCAGGTACTGCCCCGCGAATGCCGGCAGGTACTGCCCCGCGAATGCCGTGTTCCGGAGAAAATAATGCTACAAGCTTAGTTTTAGCGGCTAATACATCAATTGAACTTTGAAACTGGCTGTTCATGCCGGTGGCGTTAGTAATAAGCCCTACTCTTTTACCTGAAAAAAGACTTAGGTGCTGATCAACATTATCAATTCCCAGTTTTACCTTACCCGCTTCCTGGTTCGGAGAACTGGCATACCCATTGGGCATTGCGGAGCATGTAACCCTACTTTATTTACTACAGTTACGGTTTGTTCTACCATGATTTACTCCTTAAAATGAAAAGTCGCTGCATATCATACCTGCAAGGCGTCAAACCCCACAAGACGGACGCCGTTATTTTTAATAAAATCCTGTATTTCTTGAGACGTTAAGACCGCTAATTCGTTTTCGCGCCAGTGATTGTATGAGCTAATATCATAAAGCAATTGATCTGGGTTGGCCGGGTGGCACATGATTTCTAACGTTCCACACGGGTGACTTTGGATAATTTGTTTTAAGTTATCAAGCGTAGCCCCCTGCTCATAGAAATTCAGTGAAATTGCATCTGTAGCTGCTATACCCGCTTTTTTTATCGTTTGCCGCACAGTCTCATTACCTTGTCTAAGTGGTACGTGTAATTGCTGCGCCAAATCAATAACTATATCTAGTATCGCCGGATAGGTGTGAGCATGGTGATGACTATCCAGGTGAGTCAAACCGAGTCCTGTGGCTAAGAACTTCGCAACCTGGGCGCTCAGTTCACGTTTTACATCAATCGACTTCATGAGCGGAACAGTTTCAGCAGCCTTACGCCTAAATCGCCCCTGGGCATCTACCAGGCTGGGAACTTGCCCAGCCGCTAAGACCGGCTCACCAAAGGTAAGATTGAGGTGCAACCCTACCCTAGTTATACCGTGCTGCTTTAGCTTCCCGATAGCATCTTGGGTAAAGTCGGTATTAACCATCAAGGTAGTGTCAGTAACTATGCCCTTAGTGATTGCCTTGATAATTCCCTCATTACATCCAGATGTCAGCCCCAGATCATCCGCATTTATGATTAAATCAAGCATACTTTTCCCCCGCTTTCGTTAATCCTCAAATTGAGGCAGATACTCCGCATTTATCATTAACAAATCG
>JAGGAA010000010.1 GCA_017889675.1 Bacillota bacterium
CAAGCGTTTCATTTTTGCCTACTTTTACTTCAGACATCTGATCTCCCTCCCTCCACTAGAACCATTACGAGGAAGTGTACTTGAATAACATACACCTAACTATTATACACTAGAGCACTTAATATTGTCAATATTAACCTGGCGGCCAAGTCATAAATTTACCGCCCAATACGTGGAAATGAAGGTGATACACGGTTTGCCCACCGTTATCTTTGGTATTGATAACGATGCGAAAGCCATCCTCCGCTAACCCTGCAATGGTTGCTATCTTGGGAATGGTCGCCATAATATGCCCAAGTAACGCCGTATCTTCAGGAGTCGCCTCAAGAATATTGTCAATATGCTTCTTAGGTATGACCAACAAATGTACCGGTGCCGCAGGTTTTATATCTGGAAAAGCAATCAGATATTCATCCTCATATATAGCATTTACCGGAATAGTTTTCGTTGCAATTTTACAAAATATACAGTCCTGCTGCATGGGCATTCCCTCCGCAGTAGATAGTAATATACACTTACTATCTAAATTATTCTGCTTAAATATACAAATTCCTGCCGGAAATATGGTATTCAAGAAAAATATTCCCTTATTTGGCCCCAAAGTCCATCTTGATAAAACTTTTCCAGCGTAACAGCAGCAATTCTTCCAATATTTTCCTGATTACCAGTTGCATATATGCGTGCATAGTTGCCTGTTAAACCTGAGATAATCCCATCACCCTCAACTGTATCAAACAATACATCCAGGATTTTACCCAAAAATAACTGGTAAAATTCTTTACTCTGCTGGTCAGCAAGCTGCTGCAAACGGTGCACACGACTTTTTTTATCAGCTTCTGGCACCTGCTCTGCAAATTCAGCAGCCGGCGTACCAGTGCGCCGTGAATAGGGAAATACATGAATTTTTGCAAAACCCAATGTTGCAGTAAAAGCCAGGGTACTTTCAAACAGTTCGTCTGTTTCACCAGGAAACCCGACAATGATGTCTGTTGTAATGGCAATCCCCGGTACATGGGCTTTTATATTAGTAATTAACTCCCGGTACTGCGCAGTAGTATAATGCCGGTTCATAGCCCGCAAAATCCGGTCATCACCTGACTGTAAGGGTAAATGCAGATGCGGGCAAAGACGTTTATCATTTTGCAGTAAAGAAATTAATCTATCGGAAAGCTCTATCGATTCAAGCGAACCCAGTCTAAGGCGCATAAGTCCCTGTCCACCAGCCGCTAACACGGTCTCGACAGCCTCAACTAGCGTGATTTCTGTTCCATTATGCAATAAATCGCGGCCAAAAGCGCCTAAGTGAATTCCGGTAAGCACAATCTCGTTAAACCCTGCCGCTACCAGTTTTTCAGTCTCAGCAGCAATACTAGCAAGCGGCCGGGAACGTAGTGGGCCACGAGCATAGGGAATAATACAATAAGTGCAAAAATTAGTACAGCCTTCCTGGATTTTCAGAAAAGCCCTTTTTCGCCCAGGCATCGAGAATAGTGGTATATCTTCAAATTCTTGGGCATGCATGATATCAGCGACAACATTATATTGAACAGTACGGTTATTAGCAACAGCCGCTTCCACCAATTCAACAATCCGCGCCCGATCCTGGGTGCCGACAATAACATCAACTCCGGGAATTTGCGCGACTTGATCCGGTGAAACCTGCGAATAGCAACCAGCAGCAGCAATAATAGCCTTTGGATTTTGTCTACTCGCCCGCCTAATAAGCTGGCGGGATTTTTTCTCGCCCAGATTGGTAACTGAGCAGGTATTAATGACATAGACATCGGCCTGTTGATCGAAGGCCACTACCGCGTACCCATGCGCCTTAAACAGGCCTTCCATAACCTCGGTTTCAAACTGATTTACCTTACACCCCAGCGTTGTAAACGCTACTTGTGGCATAGTCAGCCCCCCAAATCGCCGCATTCATACAGCACCGCTGTTAATGCCGCTAAAGCGGCTGTTTCGGTACGCATAATCCGTGGTCCCATGGTAACAATTCTTACGCCATGTTGCTGGCATAATTCAACTTCAGCAGAGCTAAAGCCGCCTTCCGGACCAATAAACAGTACATACGTCTGCTTACTGCACTCAGCAAGTGCCTGTCTTAGGCCTTGCGCAGCTTGTCCTTCATACAACATGATTTTATTGGCTGAGGCAAATTCATTATTTTCCAGCACCTGCGTCAGACCGGTTACCGGACATACTTGCGGAATATAGCTCCGACCACATTGTTTGGCTGCTTCCCTGGCTATCTTCTGCCAACGCGCAACCTTATCTACCTGTTTAGCAGCATCATAGCGGACTACCGAGTGAACAGTAACAACCGGGATTATGCCATACACCCCAAGTTCTACTGCTTTTTGGATAATAAAATCCATCTTTTCGCCTTTAGCTAAGCTCTGCACTAACCAGATGGCAATGGGTGGCTCAGTTGTGTCTTCAATAAGCTCAAGCAATCTAAGTTCGATGGCCTCCGGACTTACCGCTGTTATTCCGGCCTTACCTGATTTTCCGTCCTGACCAGCAACTAAAATAGTAGTGCCAACAGCTAATCTAAGCACAGAAGCTATGTGACGGGCATCCGTATTGGCAATAACCATATGCTCGCTAAGCGGTGCATCAATAAAGAAACGACGCATAACGGCGCTACTGGCTGACGCTGTTAGCTACAATGGCTACCCAGCCGCCTTCTTCAATCACTTTATCAATAATAAACTCGTTCTCAATAAGCGCTTGGGTAACATCACTTAAACGCTCACTAATAATACCGCTGGCAATGAATACTCCGGTATCAGCCAGCCGGGTCCGAACATCAGGCAGCATTTTTATAATTATATCAGCAATAATATTGGCAACAATCACATCTGCCTTGCCAGACACGCCTGTCAAAAGATCGCCTTGTGTAATCGTAACCGTTTCTGTAACCTTGTTAAAGGTAATGTTTTCGGTTGCAACCCGTACTGCCACTGGATCAAGATCAATGGCATGAACAAAATTTGCACCCAGCTTAGCTGCCGCTACTGACAAAATACCAGAACCTGTGCCTACATCAAAGACGGTATATCCTGGTTTGATCACATCCTCCAATGCGCGAATACACATTACAGTGGTATGATGTGTTCCCGTACCAAAAGCCATCCCTGGATCAAGTTCGATAATAATATCATCTTCAACTGGCAAATATTCTTCCCATGACGGTTTAATGACAATATGTTCACTCACCCGTACTGGATGAAAATACTCTTTCCAGGACGAAGCCCAATCTTCCTCCTGTACTTCCCGGCAATTTATACAGCCACGCCCTTTGTCAAGATTATGTTCTTGCAGCTGGTTGATGCGTTCTTTAAACACGCGCAGTTTTTCATCTAAAAACTCGTCAACAGGTAAATAGGCCTTAATAGTCACAACTTCAGTTTCCAGTTCCTCGGGGATGTCGCAGTAATCCCAACTTCCTGAGCTCCGGTAAGTATTAATCAATTCAGGATCTTCTATTACTACCCCGCTTGCCCCTAGGTCATGGAAGATTTCAGCTACTGCGTCTGTAGCTTCATGGGAGGTTTGAATGCTGATCTCAGACCATTTCATGCGCCATCGCCCCTTAAACTTCAATTAGTAAACAATTACATAACACCAAAAACGTCTTTAAACTTTTTGAAAAAACCTTTTTCTTCTGCGGTAGGCTCAACACCGCCAGCGTTAGCAAACTCTTGCAAAATTTCTTTTTGCCGTTTGTTTAATTTTTTAGGTGTTATGATCTTAACACGTACATGTTGGTCACCACGTCCGTGACCTCGTAAATGAGGAATGCCTTTATCTTTGATGCGAAATACGGTGCCGCTTTGTGTACCTTCAGGAACTTTAAGCTGGACTTTACCATCAAGGGTAGGTACTTCGATCTCATCACCCAACGTTGCCTGCACAAAATTAATTGGTACTTCACACACAATATCATTGCCTTCACGTGCAAACAGTTTATGCTGTTTTACAAAAAGATAAACATACAGATCCCCGGGCGGACCACCACGTTGCCCGGCTTCTCCTTCATGTGTCACTCTAAGACGGGAACCGTTATCCACACCGGCCGGGATTTTAATTTTAATTTTGCGATTGACTCGCACTTTTCCCCGTCCATGACATTCTTTGCAAGGCGTTTTTATAATTTTACCTGTGCCCTGACAGCGATCACAGGCCTTAACATTAACCATACGACCAAAAGGAGTATTTTGCGTTACCTGAACCTGACCTGTACCCCGGCAATCCGGACAAGTTTCCGGATGTGTTCCCGGTGCAGAACCTGAACCTTGGCAAGCACTGCAGTCTTCGGTACGAGGTACTTGAATTTCCGTCTCCAACCCAAAAGCAGCATCTTCAAATTTTATTTCCATGTCATAGCGTAAATCAGCCCCACGCTCCGGTCCTGTATTGCGACCGCCACCAAACCCGAAACCAGACTGCCCGCCAAAAAACATATCAAATATATCAGAAAAACCACCTGCACCCGCACCGCCGCCAAACCCACCAGCGCCACCGCCGTTAGCAGCATCAAACGCAGCATGACCAAATTGGTCATACTGCGCCCGACGCTCGGTATTAGATAGAATTTCGTAAGCTTCGTTAACTTCTTTGAACTTTTCTTCAGCTTCCTTGGGGGCCTCACGGTTAACGTCAGGATGGTACTTGCGGGCCAATTTACGGTACGCCTTCTTCAATTCATCTTCAGACGCTGTTTTGGCTACACCCAGCACTTCATAATAGTCTCGCTTACTCACTTCACACCATCCCAGCTATTTTATTTCTTATCTTCGTCCACCACTTTATACTCAGCATCAACTACTTTATCATCCTTAGGAGCTGCACCCTCAGGACCTTCTGGACCGCCTGGTTGTGCACCTTCGGCTTGCGCATTGGCCTGATACATAGCAGTTGATAATTCATAGAGCGGCTTGGTAAGAGCTTCGGTATCAGCTTTGATAACTTCAATATCACTGCCTTTTAAAGATTCTTTCAGTTTGTCAGCTGCTTGCTGAACTTTTTCAATCAGCTCTTTATCTGCTTTCTCACCAAACTCTTTAATGGTTTTTTCCGCATTATATACCAGGGAGTCAGCATTGTTGCGCACTTCTATTTCGTCTTTACGTTTTTTATCTTCGGCTGCATTAGCTTCAGCCTCTTTAACCATTTTTTCCACTTCATTCTTATCCAGACCGCCAGAAGAAGTAATGGTAATCTTCTGTTCTTTACCTGTTCCTAAATCTTTAGCAGATACATGAACAATACCGTTGGCATCAATGTCAAAGCTAACTTCGATACGCGGCACGCCCCGGGGAGCAGGCGGAATACCAGAGAGCTCAAAGCGTCCCAGTGTTTTGTTATAGGAAGCCATTTCCCGTTCGCCCTGGAGTACATGAATATCAACAGACGGTTGGTTATCAGCAGCGGTCGAGAAGGTCTGGCTCTTAGAAGTCGGAATGGTGGTATTACGATCAATAATTTTGGTAAATACCCCGCCCAGAGTTTCAATACCCAATGACAGCGGTGTAACATCTAAGAGAAGTACATCTTTTACTTCGCCGACAAGTACACCGGCTTGGATTGCTGCGCCAACAGCTACGCACTCATCCGGGTTAACCCCTTTATGTGGTTCCTTGCCTAACGACTTTTTAATGGCTTCCTGAACAGCCGGAATACGAGTAGAACCACCAACAAGAATAACTTTATCAATATCTTTAGCTGATAATCCAGCATCACTTAATGCTTGACGGGTTGGTCCCATGGTTGATTCAACAAGATCAGCTGTTAATTCATCAAATTTAGCACGAGACAGGTTAAGATCAAGATGTTTCGGGCCAGTTTGGTCAGCTGTAATGAACGGTAGATTAACGTTGGTTGTAAGTACCCCTGACAATTCGATTTTAGCTTTTTCAGCGGCTTCGCGTAGACGCTGCATCGCCATGCGGTCACTGGCTAAATCAATACCCTGTTCTTTTTTGTATTCAGTTACCAGCCAATTTACTACACGCTCATCAAAATCATCACCACCAAGGCGGTTATTACCGCTGGTAGCCTTAACCTCAAATACACCATCACCTAACTCCAGAATAGACACGTCAAATGTGCCGCCGCCTAAGTCAAATACCAAAACGGTATGATCATTGCTTTTATCCATACCATAAGCCAAGGCTGCTGCTGTTGGCTCGTTAATAATGCGCAGCACTTCAAGACCAGCAATCGCGCCCGCATCCTTTGTAGCTTGGCGTTGACTGTCAGTAAAGTACGCAGGTACAGTAATTACTGCCTGGGTTACGGATTCACCAAGATAGGCTTCAGCGTCAGCCTTAAGTTTTTGCAAAATCATTGCTGAAATTTCCTGGGGAGTATGGTCTTTGCCCTCAATATTCACCTTATATGTTGTACCCATATGGCGTTTGATAGAGCTGACAGTACCATCAGGGTTAGATACTGCCTGACGTTTAGCAATCTGCCCAATAAGGCGTTCACCATTTTTTGAAAAACCTACAACGGAAGGGGTAATACGGCTTCCTTCCGGGTTTGGAATAACAACAGGTTCGCCGCCTTCCATTACAGCCACACATGAATTTGTAGTACCAAGGTCAATACCAATTACTTTTGCCATTATCGAATTCCTCCTTAAGTAACAATACTTGTTAGTTTCCTACTACTTTTACCATACTAGGACGGACTACCCGCCCATTGACTTTGTAACCTTTTTGCAATTCTTCGACCACCATGCCATCAGGCTGGGTATCATCTTCAACCTTCATAACAGCTTCATGCTGAGTTGGGTCAAAAACAGTACCGACAGCATTGACAGGCTCTACACCCAATTGTGACAGAGCGTTTTGCAATTGTTTGAAGATCATTTGCACTCCTGTTACCAGAGTATCAACATCGGTAGCCTTACTGGTTGTTGCTCGTTCAAAGTTATCCACTACAGGCAACAGCTCGCAAACAATTCGTTCAGCTACTACGGCTGATAACTCTTCTTTTTCCTGCCGGGTTCGCCGCCGGAAATTATCAAAATCAGCCTGTAGGCGTTTATATCTGTCAGTCATTTCATCAAGCAGGCGACCCTTTTCATCCAGTGCAGTCATAAACTCATTTACATCCTCAGGTACAAAACAAATTTCAGGATTGTCTTCAACTGCTGTTTCGTTGGGAGCACTTTCCTGTTCTGCCGCAAGTTGCTCTTGCTGTTTTTCTTTTTCGTTCACTAACTTTCACCTCCAAGTTAAAAATCAGGCATACTACTATCGGTGCCGCCTGCCTTCTGGGCACTGGCGCCTTCTTCTTTTTTCTTAATAATTGTATCAATACGTAAAATAGCGACAGCTACTTCGCCAGCAGCTTTGATGGCGTGAAGCTTGACGGGAACAGGATCAATTACGCCCCGTTCCATCATATCAACTACTTCACCAGTATCGCAATCAATACCCAGCGAATCTGAATTTTGTGCCACTTGCATAGTCATGATCTCTTCTACTTTTTCCAGAGGATTAAAGCCGGCATTCTCGACAATTTGTGATAAAGGCTGTTTCAGGGCATTAGCTACACAGTCAAGGCCATAAGCAGCCATTCCTTTGAGATTCTCCCGATGTTTGCCGACTTCGCGCGCCATAGCAATTTCGATAGAGCCACCGCCAGGCACATAGCCACCTTTTACAGCCGCCTGTACACTTGACGCCGCATCTTTAGCAATACGCTCGCGTTCTCCTACCACCTCTTCTGTAGCTGCGCCGACCAAAATAGTAGCCATAGGTTTGCCCTTACCACCAATGACGCGCACTTGTTCAAGTTTTTCATCCTGATATACTTTTTCTGCAGTACCCAGGTACTTACCAATATCGCCAAGTTCTTTTTTAAGACCTGTGCGTTTAATCATACGTGCTCCTGTGTGGTCGGCCACCCGCCGCAAATCTTTAGAGGATACACGTTCAATAACCATTATATTAGCATCTGTAAGTATTTCTTCAGCAGCACTATGTACGCCCCGGTCCACCATGACTATGCTAATGCCCAGGTCGACAATTTTCTGTACATTTTTCTTAAACTCATCCTGCAAATCGATATAGCGTTTAAAACCGGTTTCGGTACTTAGTGCCTCATCTTCAATTTCTTCAGGTTCAAGTGCATCATCAATAAGCAGTAATTTTGCAGCTAGTATTTCTTCCGGCATTTCTTGTGACATACGTTCTTGATCAACAATAACGCCCATAAATACTTCGTTGTCAGCACCCGCTTCTGCTGTGATAATTTCAGATAACTTAAAATTGTATTCATTAAGTTTTTCTACACCAATCAGCTTAGCTGCTTTTACAACCAAATCGGCGATATCCTCATGCTCCCGCCCGGCAATCATGGCAATACTCCGGAGAATAGGATCTTCAACCTCAGTAATAGTACGTGAGCGCTCACGTACACCAGCTAAAATTTTGGCAATACCATATTTTACGCCTTCAATCACTCTAGCTACCGGCACGCCGCGCATGACTTGATTTACACCCTCTGACACTAGGCTGCCAGCCATAATCGTGGTTGTAGTCGTACCATCACCGACTTCTGCCTGTTGCGCTTTTGCCGTATTAATAAGCATTTTTGCGGCCGGATGGTTAACATCCATTTTATCTAATATCGTAACACCATCATTGGTAATAATGACTTCTCCAAAACGATCAACTAGCATAGTATCAAGCCCTTTAGGACCAATAGTGCCTTCTACAGCAGCAGTTATTGCCCGTACAGCATTGGCATTTGTTAGCAGGGCGGCCAAACGCTCATCAACATCAGCACCACTGCCAGCTTGCTTCAAATTCATGTGATTCCTCCCATCTATAACACTTTATACTGTTTCAAAATTTCACCTAAATGACGTTGCATAAACTTAAGTACCGACATGGTTTTACCATATTCCATTCTCGTCGGTCCAAGCACGGCTACCGTCCCTACCACTTGACCATCAATACGGTAGGTAGCCTGAACAACACTACAATCATGAATGCCAGAATATTTATTCTCCTGACCAATTGTAACAATCACACCATCACTATTGGACATGTGGAGAATATCACACAAAAGCCGGTCTTCTTCAAGCATTGTTAATAGGCCTTTGATTTTATCAACGTCCCTAAATTCTGGTTGATTTAGCATTTGCGTAGTGCCGCCAAGATACACCTTCTCATTTTTGTCAACAGTGAGAACTTGCCGTAACAACGTAATCGCGCGCTCATAAACTTGCGGATCAGGCAAAATATCATTTTGGATATCTTTCAGCACAGGCGTGGTGATTCGATCAATCGCCAAACCTCCGAGGTGAGAATTTATAGCGTTGGCCACGCGACCCAAATCCTCATGACTAAGTCCCTCAGGTATTGCAATGATTTTATTTTCTATCAGACCTGTATCTGTGACGATAACAACAATAGAACGTCGCTCATCGAGCGGCAAAAACTGAATGTATTTAAAGGTACATTGCTGCGATACTTGCGGCGCCAATACCATAGAAACATTCCTGGTCATGCGGGACAGAATTTTTACAGTTTCTTGAAAAACTTCTTCAATCCGGCGTGCTTTGGTATGGTACCAATTATCAATGATAGCAATGTCTCTATCGGAAATCTGAGGTGGCGCCAGTAAGCAATCAACATAAAAGCGGTAGCCTTTAACAGACGGTATTCTTCCAGAAGAAGTGTGGGGTTGTTCAAGATATCCCAAAAGTTCCAAATCTGCCATTTCATTGCGGACAGTGGCCGGACTAATGCCTAAATCATATTTACGGGCAATTGTCCGCGAACCGACCGGTTCGGCAGTAGATATATAGTCATCGATAATAGCCTGCAGAATTTGACGCTTTCTTTCATCTAATATCAGCTCCACCTCCTCTTGTTAGCACTCACATCAGTCGAGTGCTAATACCTACTAAAAAAATACCACTCCTTGGGATTAATGTCAAGATGGTAAACGTGTATTTAGTCAGGTAAAAACGAACGAAATACAATATTACCAAATTTCATCCCATGCTCAGTCAACCATATCTGTTGCTTATCTGTTGCTACTAGCTGCTGCCGGTGGAGATTATCCCACACTTTACCAAAATGACCAAAAAAGTCAGTATTAAAATATTGGTCAAACTCTGCAATTCCCATTCCTTGTGTTGTTCGTAAGGCTAAAAAAATATATTCAGCCATCGACTCATTTTTTGTAAGGTTTTCTTGCATGGCAACAGGTGAACTGCCTGTTGCCATAGCCTTACTATATTCCTCAATTCCGGTTACCTGGCTTATCCGTCTACCCTGTAAGAAAGAATGGGCTGCACAACCAAGACCCAGATACGGCTGGTACTGCCAATATTTCAGGTTATGCCGGCACTGTTGCCCCGGACGGGCGAAGTTAGAAATTTCATAGCGTAATAAACCCTGTTTTGGTAAAAAATCAGTCATGCAATCATACATAGCTTCTTCTTCTGCCTCATCTGGTAAATTGATTTTGCCCTGATCATACGCAGTCGCTAAAGGAGTACCTTCTTCCAGCTTGAGGCCATAGACTGAAATATGACTGGTATTCAAGGCTGCTGCCTGCTCAAGTTCGCAGGCAAAACCATCACTAGTTTGCCCTGGCAGGCCGTACATCAAATCAATGCTTATATTTGTAAAGCCAGCCGTGTGAGCATATTCAATGGCAGTAAGGCTATCCACTGTTCGATGAATCCGCCCCAGGCTCGTTAACAATGTATCATTAAAGGATTGAACACCAAAACTGAGTCTATTTATACCCATAGACTTTACTGCAATCAATTGCTCTTTGGTAACAGTACCTGGATTGGCCTCCATACTGATTTCCGCCTCGGCTTGAATAGCAAAGTTTGCCATAAGACCTTTAAGTATTTTTTCCAAAAGAGGCACAGGCAGTACACTGGGTGTGCCTCCACCAATATAGACTGTGTCAACAGGTGGTTTACAAAGCATACCGCCCTGATCAACAATCTGCTGACACAAGGCGGTAGTATAGGAATCAAACAAATGTTCAGATCGAGCATACGAAGAAAAATCACAATACAAACATTTTTGCTGACAAAACGGAATATGCACATATAAACCAAGCTTACTCATATCAAACTCTACCTTAGTCCATCTTTAAAATTGCCATAAAGGCTTCCTGGGGAACTTCTACACTACCCACTTGTTTCATGCGTTTTTTACCCTCTTTTTGCTTTTCCAGTAGTTTTCGTTTACGGGTAATATCGCCTCCATAACATTTGGCAAGTACATCCTTACGCATGGCTCTTACTGTCTCGCGGGCAATTACCTTGCTGCCAATGGCGGCCTGAATGGGAATCTCAAACATTTGCCGGGGAATAATCCCTTTAAGCTTTTCGGCAAGCTGCCGACCACGATGAGTAGCCCGATCCCGGTGGACAATAACACTCAGGGCATCAACAGGATCGCCATTAAGTAAGATGTCCAGTTTAACAAGCTCTGAGGTCTGATAACCACATAATTCGTAATCTAGCGAAGCATAACCACGGGTCGATGATTTCAGCTTGTCAAAGTAATCATAAATAATCTCACTAAGTGGCAAATGGTATGTCAACGTAACTCGGTTGGTATCTAGATATTTCATATCTTTAAACTCGCCGCGTTTTTCTTGCGAGAGCTCCATAACTGCACCTACATAATCATTAGGAACAATGATGGTTGCTTTTACATACGGTTCTTCTACATAGTCAATTTCTTGCGTTGTCGGTAATTTTGACGGGTTTTCAATCTCGATAACTTGGCCATCGGTTTTAAATACACGATAAATTACACTTGGTGCAGTAGTAATTAGGGTTAGGTTGTATTCGCGTTCCAGGCGTTCTTGAACAACATCCATATGGAGAAGTCCCAGAAAACCGCAGCGAAAACCAAAGCCCAGGGCAATGGACGTCTCTGGTTCAAAGACCAGCGAGGCATCATTTAACTGGAGCTTCTCTAAGGCGTCGCGCAAATTTTCATAGTCAGTGCTGTCTACCGGGTAAAGCCCGCAATACACCATCGGCGTAATCTTGCGGTAGCCAGGCAGCGGTTTAGTTACAGGGCGTTCGGCTCCAGTAATAGTATCGCCTACCCTGATATCTATTACATTTTTTACACTAGCAGCAACAAACCCGACCTGACCTGGCCCCAATAGGTCCACATTAACCAAATACGGCCTGAAAACCCCAACTTCTGCGACCTCAACAATCTTGTTTGTGGCCATCATTTTAATCTTCATGCCTGGCTTAATAGTGCCATTCATAACCCGTACATAAGCGATTACACCCTTATAGGAATCAAAATGAGAATCAAAAATCAGAGCACTTAAAGGCTCATCATCCTTGCCTGCAGGCGGGGGAACCTTTCTTACAATCGCTTCAAGAATTTCTTCAATACCAATACCAGACTTAGCACTAGCTAAGACGGCATCAGAGGTATCTAAACCAATCACTTCTTCGATTTCAGTTTTCACTCGCTCTGGTTCGGCACTTGGCAAATCAATTTTATTGATAACAGGAATAATCTCAAGATCATGTTCAAGTGCTAAATAAACATTAGCAAGCGTCTGTGCTTCAATCCCCTGCGCTGCATCAACGACTAACAGCGCACCTTCACAAGCAGCCAGACTTCGGGAAACTTCATAAGTAAAATCAACATGCCCTGGAGTATCAATAAGATTAAGCATATATATTTCGCCGTCTTTTGCTGTATAAGCTAGTTGCACAGCCTGGGCTTTGATTGTAATGCCGCGTTCCCGTTCAAGATCCATATGATCTAATACTTGTTCTTCCATCTCACGGGCAGAGAGAGCTCCTGTATACTCCAACAATCGGTCTGCAAGGGTTGATTTGCCATGGTCGATGTGAGCTATAATTGAAAAATTACGAATATGTCCTGTATCCATTAAGCTGGGGCTCCTCCCTGGTATAATAAAGCGTTTTTACATACTTCTATAAATTATACCATTAGCCACCTGCAAACTGCAAGTTTTACCGATATTCGCGGATATACTTATCTATTTGCTCTACCGCCTGCATAGTCTTTAGTTTTAGTATTCGCACAGCAGCTTCAACATAAGGCTTACCTTGCTGCCAATATTCGCCGGCAGCTTTTTTGGCTGTAAACGCTTCATTAACAAATTGTTGATGCCAGACAGCAAGCCAATACCCCATTTGCGAATTCTCAAAATCTATTTTACTAGGAATCGGGGGTACATAGTTAGCAATGGTTGCTATCACAGCACTTTCTAACCCAGCTTGCGCCGGACACTGTGTCAGCGTTGCCATCTGGTGTTCAACAATCCCCACACCAATGGTGATAATTGTTAGCAGTATAAACAAGCCGCGGATAATCAACTTCGTATCCTTGCCGCCCCCCGTTGGAACATGGCAATCCTCCTTACTGCAATTGCTGGTTTTCCGCAAGTATTTCGACCAATATGCCACCCAGTAACTCCATGCTCCGGATGGCTTCTTCCTTGCTGCTCTCCTGCGAACCTACCTCAAGTAAAAGCGCGCGGGGATGAAGATGTTG
>JAGGAA010000141.1 GCA_017889675.1 Bacillota bacterium
TTACCTTTATCGCTATAGTTATCTTAGAAAAGTTATTGTGGTTTCTGTTGATTTTGATTGTGGCTTACAGCGGTACGGGCTATATCGACTTCTACTTTATCAGCAATTTTGATGGTAACGGTTTTTTCACTTAATGCTGTAATCGTACCGTACAATCCGCCAATAGTAACAATTCGCTCTCCCTTTTTGAGACTATCCAACAATTCCTTGCGGCGCTGCTGTTCCTTTTTCTGTGGACGGTATAACAAAAAATAAAAGATTACGCCCATTAATACTATCGGCCATGAAGCCTGAATGGCTTGCATTATTTCTGGTGAAATTCCTGGCATATATTTATCACCTCCTGTTTCTGTTACATTATATTCCACACGTTTATCATAAATCCTCTTATTATTTGCGGTAATGAGTCCAAAACTCTTCTCTGAAGGCTAAAAAGCGGTCTTCAAGAATAGCTTTGCGCATCTCTTTCATAAAGTTTAATAAGAAATATAAATTATGGGTAGTCGTCAGACGCAATCCGAAAATTTCATCTGTTTTAAGCAAATGCCTGATGTAAGCACGGGAAAAATTCCGACAGGTATAACAGCCGCATTCCGGATCAATGGGCCGAAAATCACGGGCAAATTCGGCATTTTTAACAACAAGCCGACCACGATTGGTCATTACAGTACCATTACGCGCCACTCTTGTCGGGAAAACACAGTCAAACATGTCAATACCGTACATAACACCTTCCAGCAAGCAATCTGGCGTACCGACACCCATCAAATAACGCGGTTTGTTTGATGGCAATAAGGGCACTGTATGGTCAAGCATCTCATACATCAGTGGCTTAGGTTCGCCTACACTAAGACCGCCAATCGCGTAACCGGAAAAGTCTAACGAAATAAGATCTTGGGCACTCATCGTTCGGAGTTCTTTATACATCCCCCCTTGAACAATACCAAACAGAGCCTGATCCTTACGGGTATGGGCTTTTTTACAGCGTTCAGCCCAGCGAGTAGTTCGCTGCGTTGATTGACGGGCATATTCATAATCTGCAGGATAAGGAACGCACTCGTCAAAAGCCATGATGATGTCAGCACCTAATGCCATTTGTACTTCAGTGGCTTTTTCTGGTGATAAAAAGCATTAGCAATGTGGATTTAGGAAGATGAAAATTAGTAATAAGCGCTTTGACAATTTTGAATTCATAGCCAGGATAGATAAATATCTCTGTCCAGCCACTTTTAGCTTCTAATTGTCCACTAGTGCCTGCAGTCTCCATGGTTCGTACTGCGGTAGTCCCTACCGCAATAACCCGGTTGCCGGCTGCCAGTGTCTTATTGACAAGTACCGCTGTTTCCTCCGGTACTGAATAATACTCGCGGTGCATAACATGATCTGTTAGATTATCTACTGCTACAGGCCGAAAGGTCCCTAACCCGACATGAAGAGTAACAAAAGCCAGATTAACTCCCATACTTTTACAACTTTCCATAAGCTGACGGGTAAAGTGGAGTCCTGCAGTAGGGGCCGCGGCTGATCCGCGTTCCCGGGCATACACCGTCTGATAGCGTTCCTTATCTGCTAACTTGGCTTTGATATAGGGAGGCAAGGGTGTCTCACCTAACGAATCAAGAATTTCCTCAAAAATGCCTTGATAATAAAACCGTACTATCCTGCCGCCAAAATCAGTACTTTGCAAAACTTCACAACGCAGCGTATCTCCAAACTCGATCATGGTTCCCGGCTTAGCTTTTTTACCAGGCTTAACCAACACTTCCCAGTCATCCTTAGTTCCCCATTGGGAAAGTCCTAAGCCGTGTCCCCAGCCAAAGCCGGTGATAACAACAACATCATTTGTTTCAACGGCAATAGGTGGACGATTGGGGTTCTTTTTCCCGCTTAGTGTTACCATACCGATTTCTCTATCCTTACCTGCATAAACCGGCATAACTAACTCATGGCGTCTTTTAATGATACTAATATCAAACAATGTACTTTTCAAGTCTAACAGGTTTCTTATTTTTGTTCCTGCTATCTGTATATTCCCAGTAGTTCCCCTGATGTACACGTTTTTTACTCGCCCAGACACCCCTCGGTCATAGCTGACAACTGGCGGGGTAGCAAGCGGTGATAATTGAACAGCTTGTATGTTACCAATGTTGTAACCAGCATCACTAATCACTTGATTTAATTCAGCCAATGTCAACTGCTTTTCCCACTTATAATAAGGGCTGTTTTGGTCAAAATCAGCCACACCGCGAAGATAAGGCTGCTCTGATGACCAAACATTTTCGCTATTTTCTGTATACCCACCCGAACTACTATGAAAATAGGCGGCAATCAGTTTATCTTTATAAGTAATTACCAGACCACGTGTTGTATCTACTGCTTCGATTGCTTTGGGTGCTTCACTCTCCCGCCCGCCATATACTTGGCAATCGGTAGTTGCACATAGTTCAAAACCATCATCTTTATGTTTATTGTTACTAGCCAAAGCATACGTGCGTGCTGCTACTGCCTGGGCTTTAACTGCCTCCAAGGACCATTCAGGCGATATTTCATTTTTAATGACTCCATATAGATATTGTTCCATTGGCAGGGTATTTACCACTGTCATCCCCTGTTTACCGCTTGTGCGATGAATACTTAGCTCTCCCCGATACCGCCGTTTGTTGGCATACATATATGGTTCGCTATAAACTAAGGAATGCTCTTTGTTTATAACAACAGCCATGCCTGTAGCCGCTACGGGTACATCATTAACGGTAAAACCACTTTCTCTTACAGCGATTGTCACTGTATCTTTGGCGCCAAAATTTCCCAACACTTTAGCGGTGCTGGTACTGACAATAGCAAATTTAGCATCAGCGGAAATCTCAACACTGTGCTGGTTAGTTAAAATTCCTACACGTAGGTTCGGTTCATAACCAGGCAATGTCCCACTGCCTGCGTGGGCATATGCTGCTAACGGAAAAACAAAAAGAAATGTTAGCATTAACCATTTTACCATATGTTTATATACTCGCCTACCTCTGGTATTATTTTCTTGAAAATAGGTTTAGAATTACCGTTAGAATAATACTTAGAATAATTGATGTCACAATAGGAAAATGGAAGCTGAAGTTTCCCCGTTCCATATGTATATCACCTGGCAATCGACCCAAACTTAAGAATTTACCCCCAAAATGGAATATGGCTCCGGCAACCAGCAGGATTAGGCCAACTAACATCAACGTTTTGCCTAGTGAATCAAAGCCCCCGGGCATTAACCTTGGCCCTTTCTTGGTTTGTAATAACGGTCTCGCTCACTAAATACACAGCCGCAGTAAGGTTGCCGATACATTTCAAGTTCCCTGCTTATCTTGACACCTTCCTGCCAACCTGGCCGGAAGTCTATATAACGAAATTGAACCTCCGCAGCTGTGGCTGCTTTATCAGCAGCAGCCTTTATTAAATCATGCTGCTGATAAGGACTGACTAATAGTGTGGTGCTAAAACAGTCAAAGCCCTGTTCTTTGGCATAACGTGCCGTTTGGCCCATTCGCAGGTCGTAGCAGTGAGTGCAGCGCCCTCCCGGAGCCCGTAACGCTTCCCGCAAAAACTCTTCCAGGGTATAGCTTTCATCAATAATTAGGTTGGCAAGACCAATCTTTTCCGCAAACGATTTGAGAGTATCTAACCGTTTGGTAAACTCTTTATACGGGTGTATGTTTGGATTATAAAAATAGCCGGTAATCTCATACTCCGGATATTCTTCCTGCAGATGTTTCAGGGGAAATACAGAACACGGACCGCAACATACATGCAGCAACATACGCATAACTACAGTCACCTACCATAATTTTTCTTGATTCTTCGTTTTGTCTTCATAAGAAATATTGAGATGGGCATAGGCGGCTGGGGTAGCCACCCTCCCGCGTGGTGTTCTGGCAATAAAACCCATCTGCAAGAGAAAAGGTTCATATACATCTTCAATTGTTTCAGTCTCTTCACTGATTGATGCAGCCAATGTATCTAACCCTACCGGTCCACCGTTAAACTTTTTAATAATCGCAGCAAGCATACTCCGGTCGGTTTTATCCAACCCACGTTTGTCTACTTCTAAAAGATCCAGTGCTTTATCGGCGATGGCATCTGTAATTACACCATCGGCTGTCACCTGGGCAAAATCCCGTACCCTCTTTAGTAGACGGTTAGCAATACGTGGCGTCCCCCGTGAACGTTTGGCAATTTCCTGGGCACCGCGGGGTTCAATATCTACTTGCAAAATTTCAGCAGCTCGATTGACAATACATTCCAAATGTTCTGTTTCGTAATACTCCAAACGGCAAATAACTCCAAAGCGATCTCTAAGCGGTGCGGCTAAGGCACCGGCTTTAGTTGTTGCCCCTATCAGTGTAAACTTGGGTAAATCAAGACGAATAGAACGGGCAGACGGTCCTTTACCGATGATAATGTCAAGAGCATAGTCTTCCATTGCCGAATATAAGACTTCCTCTACTGCTCGCGACAAACGGTGAATTTCATCAATAAACAGCACGTCTTTTTCACCCAAATTAGTCAAGAGTGAGGCTAAATCACCTGGTCGCTCAATGGCCGGACCTGATGTAATCCGAAAATTAGCTCCAAGCTCGTTGGCAACAATGCCAGCTAATGTAGTTTTACCCAATCCAGGCGGGCCATATAATAAGACATGATCCAGCGCTTCCTCTCTGGCCATTGCTGCCTGAATAAATATAGAAAGATTATTTTTTACTTGATCTTGTCCAATATATTGAGCAAGACGGCGCGGCCGCAGACTATATTGCCAGGAATCAACATCCTGTGCATCTGGTTCCACAATACGTTCTTCCACCAGTTAGTTACCTCCCAATTACCTCCGGCCAAACTCCTTTAATGTAAATCGAATTAACTGTTCTAATGATATCTCGGTATGAGTTGCACCTTCGCGTTGATAAATTTTCTTAATGACCGGCGTTATCTCGGCCTGATTATAACCTAGTGCAATTAGCGCCTGGATGGCCTCTTGCTGGATATCTCCCGGCAAATTACTATCTGCTGACTGGCCTGAAGTGCTTACATCAGATTCTGCGCCAATACCCACTTTATCTTTTAGCTCAAGAATAATTCTTTCCGCCGTTTTTTTGCCAATACCTGGCAGTTTTGTCAAGATAGCTGCATTATTAGCACTAATTGCTGAGCGGAAATTTTGAGGTGTGATGGCAGACAAAATGCCGGCAGCCACTTTGGGGCCAATCCCTGATACCGAAATAAGACTTAGAAAAAGTTCATACTCTTCCTGCGTATAAAAACCGTGCAGCGTGAGTGCATCCTCGCGCACATTCAAATAGGTAAACAAAGTGTCTTTCTGTCCAATTGCCAGCTTTTGCCTGGTAGAGTTAGGTATAAATATCCGATAGCCGATTCCTTGTACATCCACAAAACAAGAATCGGTAAATAGATGTGTAACTACACCTTTAACATAGCCTATCATTGGTTATCCTCATTCGATTTATATTTCCACAATGTATGGTAGCAATAGCCACAGCCAAAGCATCGGCCGCATCGTCAGGATGTGGCTTCTTCGGCAGGCTTAATAAGCGTTGCGTCATATAGATAACTTGCTCTTTGGTTGCTTTACCATACCCGGTTACCGCCTGTTTCACCTGCAGCGGCGTAAATTCATCAATGCTAAGTTCATTTTGAGCTGCCGCCAATAGTATTACACCTCTGGCTTGTCCAACAGCCATGACAGTACGAACATTTTTATTCATGAACAACATCTCAACACCCATAATATCTGGCTGATACTGCTTAATCAAACCATCAATTTCCTGATGGACTTTTCTAAGCCGCATGGCTGCCTCCATGTCAGGTGTTGTCTCAATAACCCCATAAATAATGGGCTTTAATCTACTTCCTTGTGCTTCGACCAAACCATAACCGCATATTGCTGTGCCGGGGTCGATTCCTAATGCAATCATCTGATGCCCCCTTTTTACTCCCTACTACTTTCGACAACTTAACTATATATTCCTGTTGCAACAAACAAAAAGAGAGGTTGCCCTCTCCTTAACGTGCCTGCATTCCCTCTAGTGTTCGTAATAATTCCTCTTTAGACTGCACAATCAACCCTTGACGTAACTCCTGCACATCCTGGGGCATTAATCCATTCACCGGTATTTTAGTTACTTCTTTTACAATGGCTTTAGGACCAGGTACTCCATAAAATACAGTGACATAGTCGTTCTTGATACCAATAAACATATTATTAGAGTGCTCGCGGCATAAGCTATCCACCGTTAATGTCATTTCTACTTCTTTGGTATCAAATTTTTCAATACTCCAACCTGAATAGATCTGCTGTACCTGATTAAAAGTAAGCCCAACTAAATTATCAGGTGGTTTAGTCCGGAATATCTCCTGGTCTTTGCATTTGGTATAGTTGATTTTTTGTACCAAATCGGTATCTGCAGAAATCTTAATCTTGCTATCTTGTTTAACAACCTCACTGCCTTGATGCAGAAGCGGCAGTTTTACGTTCGGGTCTGCTAGCAAAGAATAATAACAGATACCAAACAGTAATAGAATTAGTCCACAAATAAGTACAGGCTTCGTAATTATGGATTTATTATAGACTTTTTCCTGATACAGTGAAGATAATTTAGCTATAAGTTTGGAAAACATAGTGACAACACGCCTTTCTCTA